>NZ_JBSGXZ010000002.1:502966-609652 GCF_053610285.1 Lentzea sp. NPDC054927 | reverse complement strand
ACCAACAGGGGTGTTGGTGGTACTTGCAGACGCCAGAAGAGCTACAGGCCGATGGCCTTGGCGATCTGCGCGGGCTTGAGCACCCGCAGGATCGCCTCGTAGAGGTAGTAGTCGCCGTACGGCAGCGAGACCTCGACGCCGTCCTCGGAAGGCCGGTTGCGGGTGCCGCGCGCCATGATCGCCTCGGCCCGCGTCGACTTCGTGGTGAGACACGTGCCGACCAGGCCGTCGAGGATCTTCAGCGCCCGGTCCCGGTAGCGGTCGCTGCCGGTGGCCTTGGCCAGGTCGAGCAGGCCGCACGCCATGATCGCGCCCGCCGACGAGTCCTTGATGTCGTTGACGCCCAACGGCGAGCGGTAGTCCCACACCGGCACGCCGTCCGGGGTGAGCACCGACAGCGCGTAGTCGGACATCTTGCGCGCGGTGTCGCGGAACTCCCGCAGGCCTGTGCGGCGGTACATCGTCGTGAAGCCGTAGATGCCCCACGCCTGGCCGCGCGCCCAGCACGAGGTCGGGCTGTAGCCCTGGACGGTGTTCGGGCCGATCGCCGCGCCGGTGTCCGGGTTGAAGTCGAACACGTGCGGGGTCGAGCCGTCCGCGCGCAGGAAGTGCGTCTGAGTGGTTCTGGCGTGGGCGATCGCGATGTCGATGAACTTGCGGTCGCCGGTCTGCTCGGTGGCGAACGCGAGCAGGTCCAGGTTCATCATCGTGTCGATGATGACGCGGCCCGCGTTGCCCGGGGTGCCGAGGGCGCCCCATGCGCGGATGTACTTGCCGACCGGGTTCCAGCGCTGGATCAGCGTGTTCGCCGCGTCGATGGCGCCGTCACGCCACTTGGCGTTGCCGGTGAGCCGGTACGCGGTGACCCAGGACGGGTAGAAGAGGAACCCCAGGTCGTGGTCGCGGGGCTGGAGCCGGCGGGGTGCCAGCCGGTCGTTCGCGGCCTCGGCCAGCGCGCGGAACTGGGCGTCGCCGCTGTCGAGGTGCGCGAGCCACAGCGTGCCCGGCCAGAAACCGCCGATCCAGCCGCCGTCGGCGACGTAGGTCCACTTCTCGGCACGGGTGATCTCCGGGAACGACGTGATGCCCGGTGCGACCGCTTTCAGCTTGGTGTTGCCGTAGTCGAGCGCCGCGCGGAGCTTGGCAGGGGAGGCAGCCGCTTCCCCCGCACCGAGCGCGACTCCGGCCCCGGTGAGCAGAGGAGTGGCCGCGGCAGATGCCAGAAGGGTGCGTCGAGACAGATTCACGAGACCGTCCAGTCCCTTTCATGTCCTTGCGCCCGGCGTCACCCTGCCAGATCCGATCAAGGTGTGTAAAGAGAAGTCGAAAATTGATTCTTTCGGCTTGTCACAGGCCGCTGACCGGCCTAAAGGCCTGATGCCACGCGAGTCAGATACATGAACTCGCAGGATTCCGACGTTGTAAAAGGAATTGTTCACAAGGGTGAACGAATTCGGTGCTCAGACCTGGAACAGAACGGCGTCGAGGGGGTGCGGGCGCAGGCCGTGCCGCTTCTTGAACACAGCGTTGCCCCTGCCGCCCTCGAGGGTGGTCCTGCCGAGGCTGATCGCGTGCTTGACCGACTCCGCGAACAGCACGCCGTACGGGCTGTAGCTGCCGTCGACGGCGTAGTCGACGCCGCACGTCCAGGTGTGGAAGCGGGTGGCGTCGGTGAGGCAGATGCCGGCCGCGACGAGCTTTCCGCGCTGCCGCACCTCGATCACGTGCGCGAGGTCGCCCAGTGCCTCGACGAACCTCGTGAAGGTGGTGCCGGGGTAGTACCCGTTGTTCTCGAAACGGCTCGCGGTCTTCACGCACAGCAGCGTGATCTCGTCGAGCGCGGCGTGGTCGACGGGGAGAACCTCCGTCGTGACGCCCGCTTCGGTCGATCTTCGCTCGTTGCGCCGCAGGTTCGCTCTCGCGCGCAGGCCCAGTCCCGAGAGGTAGTGCTCGTAGGTGGTGAGGTCGGTGACCCACCTGTCGGTGAGATGGCGCGCGGGCAGACCGGCCGCCCGCAGCTCCTGCGACAGGGCGTTGCCGCGCTGGACGTTCACGAACCCGCACCACCGCGCCCCGATGGCGGACGCGACCTGGGTCATGGCGTCCAGCAGCGTCGGCAGGACCTCGGTCTTGCCCGGCACCTGTGCGTCGTAGCAGTGCCAGGTGTGGCTGAGCAGCGCGGGCTGGCCGAGCGCCTCCGGGTACACCTCGTGCAGGCGGCGCAACGGATTCGCCGCCGACTGGAGGTAGGCCGGGGTCACCGCGATCGGCCTGTCGCCGTCGCGCAGCACGAGGTACACGAACCCATCCGCGTTCGTCAGCGGCGCCTGTTCGTACGCACTGATGTACGCGTGCTGGTAAAAGACCGGCGCACCGCTGTCGGTGACGACGGAATCCCAATCGGCAGCATCGATTTCGCTTATGGAGCTTAGGATCTCGATGCGCACATGTTTACTGTACGGCCTGCCAGACCGCGTAGGGCACGTCGATTTCGTCGCGGCTCATGCCGCCGTGCTCGAACTTCGCGGACGGATCGGGGATCGGGAATCTCGGCGACGCCGCGACCGCGACGACAGGACCGGCCTCCGGCTGCGGCAGACCGAGGTCGGCGGCGTGGTGCACGGTGGCCGTGGAGCCCAGAGTCGTTGCCACGCGGTCGAAAACGGCTTCCAGGCGATCCGCCTTCGGGTACAGCCACCTGGTTCGGCCGGCGCCGCCCGACGGGATCACGCACTCCTCGCGCACGATCGCGTCCCAGGCCTCGACGAGCTCCGGATCGGGATCGACGGCGACCTGACCGTGGTCCGAGTGCGCGACGACGGTCCAACCCTGTGCGGCCCAACGGGAAGCATGCGCGTCGAGGCGCAGCATGGCTTCGTGCACCGATTCGTCGTACCCGTGGCGGTGCACGTGGTCGTCGATGTTGACGTAGGTCCAGAGGAACCTGGCGTCCGGCTGGGTCTTGTCCTGGGCCTTGTCCAGGTCGGCCACGACGTTCGCGACGAGCAGCGGCGGATCCTCCGCCTGGGCGGTGAGTTTGTGCTTCGGGGGCGCGGGTACCCGGTTGCACCCTCGCAGGAGGGCGTGCGCCCACGTGCCTTCGAGCAGGTCCAGCTCCCGGCCGAGGACGGTGGCTCCGTGCCGTTCGAGCACCGTCGGCAGAGCCGGGATCGTGGGCATGCCGTTGATCGCGTGGACGAGGCCGGAACCGTTGCGGTACACCGTTCCCGGCACGCGGTGGACGTCGGCCGGAACGCCGGTCAGCGCGGTCAGCAGGGCCGTGGCGGTCGTCGTCGGCATGGTCGAGGAGAGGGTGGTGATGGAGGCGGAGAGCCACGACTGTTTGGCCACATCCGAGGAGAGGCCGTCCACTGCCAGCACGATCACGCCTCGGTGTGCCTCGCCGAGGGCGTTGTCGAGCAGGGAAGGGATCTCCGCCAGTGACATCGGGCGACTGTAACGCATCTCATCAGGCCCGGATTGCCTGTTCGGAGGCTAAGTTCCGCAGAATGGGTGCCGATGAGGTAAAGAACACTTGGTAAAAAGTCAGGTGAAGGAAGGTGGCGGATGTCGGTCGGGGTTCTGGACGTCGGGTGCTTCAGCGCACACCTGGTGGTCGTGGAACGAGACCTGATGCGTCCGCTGATGTCCCACAAGGTTCGGCTGAGACTGGACCGGGAACTGGATTCCGAGGGGGCCATCAGCCGCGACGGCATCGAGTCGTTGTGCGCCGCCGTGCTCGCCGCGCGCAAGAAGGCCGGCGACGTTCCCTTCCTGCCCTTCGCCACCTCGTCCGTGCGTGACTCCACGAACGTCGACGAGGTCATGCGCAAGGTTCACAGACGCACCGGCGTTGAGCTGAAAGTGTTGTCGGGCAAGGAAGAAGCACGTTATTCGTACACCGCGGCGCGGCACTGGTTCGGCTGGGGCGCCGGTCCGATGGTCGTGCTGGACGTCGGCGGTGGCACCGTGGAACTGGCGGCCGGATCCGGGGCCGAGCCCGAGTTCGCGGTGTCGTTGCCTTTGGGGGCAAGGACTTTGACCCGCGCCGGGCTGACGGTGCAGGACATGAGAACCGAGGTCCAGGACCGGATCTCCAAAGCCTTCCCGCGCGATGAGAGCGCTCGCGCGGTCGGATGCTCCAAGGTGTTCGAGCAACTGGCCCGGCTGGCCGGAGCGCGCACTGACCCGTACGCGCCGCGGCAGTTGAGGCTGAAGGACCTGGAGAAGTGGATTCCGCGGCTGGCGAAGCTGTCGGTTCGCGAACGTGCCGCTCTGCCGGGGATCTCGCGGCACCGGGCCCGGCAGTCACTGGCGGGCGCGGTGGTCGCGGAGGGGTTGATGAGGGTCGCTGGACACGAGGTGGTGGACATCTCGCCCTGGTCCACCAAAGAAGGCCTGCTGCTGGATCTCGTGGAACGGTCGCGCGGTCGTCGTTCGGCCGCCTAGCCCGCTCAGAAGCTGCCCCGCTCAGAAGCTGCGCAGCGCCGTCACGGCGTCGTTCACGTCGCTGAACAACAGCAGCAGCTGGTCGACGGCCGTCATCTCCAGGGGACGCAACACGACTCTGCTGTCGCTGACGACGCCGAACTTGACGCCGAGCTCGTCGGCCTGGTGCTGGGTCTCCACCAGCGTGCGGATGCCCTCGGATCCGAAGAAGCGCACTTCCCGCAGGTCTATGACCAACGCGGGCGGTTTGCGGTCGAGCAGCTCGGCGAGCCTGCTGGTGACCGGCGCGGAGGACATCATGTCGATCTCGCCCGTGAGAGCGACGATCGGGATGGACTGGACGTAGGTAGTTCTCTGTCGAAGCTGGTTCATAAGGACTCCTGTCCGGACCGACCGTACGCGCCTGTGCGTGACGACCACAAGCCGAAGCGATTCAGCCGGGTCATGCCTCCAGCTCGGCCCACACGACTTTCCCGCGCCCGTCCGGAGTGGTGCCCCAGCGCGCGCTCAGCGCCTGAACCAGCTGCATACCGCGCCCTCGGGGGCTGTTGGGGTCCACGGGTCTGAGCTGTGGCTGCTTCGCCGACTCGTCGTGCACCTCGACGAGCATCCCGGAGGGTTTCCTGCTCACGGAGAGTGTGATCGGTCCCTCACCGTGATCGATCCCGTTCGACACGAGTTCGGTCACCACGAGCTGCGCGTCGTCGGTGAGGTCCTCCGAGAGGCCCCACGAGGCGGCCGCGTCGCGAACCACCTGACGTGCACGAGCGCACGACCCGCCCTCGGCGGTCAGGATCACCCGCACCTCTGCCAGTGGGTCGTTCAACACAAAGCGCATCGTCGCACATCCGGCGCGTCGTTCGGATCTTTCAGCCCCCCGGTGGTCGCATGGTCGGACGTCGTGCTGCACGATTTGGGTCGCACGAGTCGGGCGTGGCGGAAGGAACGGCGACGATGGAGCTCAACGTCGGCAGCGAGGTCCAGCGGGGATGGCGAGTGCTCGTCGTCGCCGGTGAGCTGGACATCGACACCGTCCCCGTGCTGGCCGCACGGCTCGATTCGGACGTCACCGGGACGCACGCCGTCCTGGATCTGGCCGGGTTGCAGTTCATGGACTCGACCGGGCTGGCTCTGGTGCTCGAATGGCATCGCAAGCTGGCCGACGGCGGTGGTCAGCTGCGGATCGCCTCGGTGCAGGGGCCGGTCCGCCGGTTGTTCGAACTGGCGGACGTGGCCGGGGTGCTGAGCCTGCACGAGACGGTGGATCAAGCTGTTCAGGCCTCCGCGGAGACGCCCAGGTAGTAGGCGATCAGCCGGATCAGGTGCTCGGTGTCGACCGGCTTGGTCACGTAGTCGGTCGCGCCGGAGGCCAGGGACTTCTCCCGGTCGCCCTTCATCGCCTTGGCTGTGACGGCGATCACGGGTAGGTCGGCGTAGCGCTCCATGGCGCGGATGGCCGAGATCGTGGCGTTGCCGTCCAGCTCCGGCATCATGATGTCCATCAGGACGATGGCCACGTCGTCGTACTGCTCCAGCGCGCGCACGCCCGTGATGCCGTTGTCGGCGAAAATCGCCTCCAGGCCGTGCAGCTCCAGCACGCTCGTCAGGGCGAAGACGTTGCGCAGGTCGTCGTCGACCACCAGCACCTTTTCGCCGTGGAAGCGCATCGAGCCGGTCGAGGCCAGCACCGGCGGCGCCGCCACGATCGGGGTGGGTTCCGGCAGCACGACGGCGTCGGAGACCAGCTTGCCCAGCGGCAGGCACAGCGTGAACGTGGAGCCGATTCCGGGCTCTGAGCGGACCCGCAGGGCGCCGTTGAGCAGCTGGGCCAGTTCACGGCTGATGGACAGGCCCAGGCCCGTGCCGCCGTACTTGCGCGACGTGGTGCCGTCGGCCTGCTGGAACGCCTCGAAGATGACCGCGAGCTTCTCGGCCGGGATGCCGATGCCCGTGTCGTGCACGTCGAACGCCACAGTGGACGGATCGTCCATGCGCACGTGCAGGCGGATACCACCGTCATGGGTGAACTTGACGGCGTTGGACAGCAGGTTGCGCAGGATCTGCTGGAGGCGGTGCTCGTCGGTGCGCAGCGTCTCCGGCACGTTCGGGTCCACCCGGACGGAGAACTCGAGGTTCTTCTCCGCGGTCAGCGGCAGGCAGAGGGTCTCGACGTAGCGGACCAGCTCGTCCAGCTGGACCGGGTCCTCGTGCAGCGTCATGTGGCCTGCCTCGACCTTGGTGAGGTCGAGGATGTCGTTGATGAGCTGCAGCAGGTCGGAGCCGGACGAGTGGATCGTGCGGGCGAACTCGACCTGCTTGGGGTTGAGGTTGCCGTCGAGGTTGTCGGCCAGCAGCTTCGCCAGGATCAGCAGCGAGTTCAGCGGCGTGCGGAGTTCGTGGGACATGTTCGCCATGAACTCGGACTTGTACTTCGACGCGGTCTGCAGCTGGCGGGCGCGGTCCTCGAGCTCCTCGGAACCGGCGCGCAGCTCGGTGGTCAGGCGCTGGGACTCGACCAGCAGCGCGTCGGTGCGGGAGTTGGCGAGCATCGTGTTCACGTTGACGCCGATGGCCTCTTTGAGCTGGTCCAGCAGGTCCAGGTGGACGTCGGTGAACGTGTTGAGCGAGGCCAGCTCGATCGCGCCCAGGGTCTCGCCCTGGAACAGGATCGGCAGGATCACCAGGTTGACCGGCGCGGACTCGCCCAGCGCGGAGGACACCGTCAGGTAGCCGGGGGGCACCTGGGTGACCAGGATCGTCTTCTTCTCCAGCGCGGCCTGGCCGACGAGCGACTCGCCCATCGTGACGCGGGTGGCGCGGGCGCCGTCCAGCCGGAACCCGTACGAGGCGGTCAGCTCCAGGGTCTGCTTGCTGTCGTCGTCCTCCTGGACCTGGAAGAACGCGCCGTGGTGGGCGCTGACCAGCGGCGTCAGCTCGCTCATGATCAACGACGCCAGCGCGCGCAGGTCGCGGTGGCCCTGCATCAGGCCGGACAGGCGGGCCAGGTTGGTCTTGAGCCAGTACTGCTCGCGGTTCGCGCGGGTGGTCTCTTTCAGGTTCGCGATCATCTGGTTGACGTTGTCCTTGAGCTCGGCGAGCTCGCCGGACGCGTCGACGGTGATCTGCCTGGTCAGGTCGCCCGCGGTCACCGCGGTGGCGACGGCCGCGATCGCGCGGACCTGGGTGGTCAGGTTGGACGCCAGCTGGTTCACGTTGTCGGTCAGCTTCGACCAGGTGCCGGCCACGCCGTCGACCTCGGCCTGGCCGCCGAGCTTGCCCTCGGTGCCGACCTCGCGGGCGACGCGGGTGACCTCGTCGGCGAAGCTCGACAGCTGGTCGACCATGGTGTTGATGGTGGTCTTGAGCTCGAGGATCTCGCCGCGGGCCGAGACGTCGATCTTCTTCGTCAGGTCGCCCTGCGCGACGGCGGTGGTGACCTGGGCGATGTTGCGGACCTGGTTGGTCAGGTTGTCCGCCATGAAGTTCACCGAGTCGGTGAGGTCCTTCCAGGTGCCCGCTACGCCGGACACGCGCGCCTGGCCGCCCAGGATGCCCTCGGTGCCGACCTCGCGGGCGACACGGGTGACCTCGTCGCCGAACGCGCGCAGCGTGTCGACCATGCCGTTGAGGGTCTCGGCGAGGGTCGCGACCTCGCCCTTGGCCTCGACGGTGATCTTCTTGGACAGGTCGCCGTTCGCGACGGCGGTGGCCACGGTGGCGATGTTGCGGACCTGGTCGGTGAGGTTGTCCGCCATCAGGTTGACGTTGTCGGTCAGGTCCTTCCAGGTGCCGGCGACGCCCTGCACCCGCGCCTGACCGCCCAGCCGGCCGTCCGTGCCGACCTCACGCGCGACGCGGGTCACTTCCTCCGCGAACGAGCTGAGCTGGTCGACCATCACGTTCAGCGTGGACTTGAGCTCCAGGATCTCGCCGCGCGCGTCGACGGTGATCTTCTGCGACAGGTCGCCGTTGGCCACCGCGGTCGCGACGTGCGCGATGTTGCGGACCTGGTTGGTCAGGTTGTTCGCCATGAAGTTGACGTTGTCGGTCAGGTCTCGCCAGGTGCCGGCGACGCCGGGGACCTGGGCCTGACCGCCGAGGCGGCCGTCGGTGCCGACCTCGCGGGCGACGCGGGTGACCTCCTCGGCGAACGACGAGAGCTGGTCGACCATCGTGTTGATCGTGGTCTTCAGTTCGAGGATCTCGCCGCGGGCGTCGATGCCGATCTTCTGGGTCAGGTCACCACGTGCGATGGCGGTGGTGACCTGGGCGATGTTGCGGACCTGGGTGGTCAGGCTGTTCGCCATGACGTTCACCGACTCGGTCAGGTCGCGCCACGTACCGGCGACGCCCGGCACCTGGGCCTGACCGCCCAGCCGGCCGTCCGAGCCGACCTCGCGGGCGACGCGGGTGACCTCGTCGGCGAACGACGAGAGCTGGTCGACCATCGTGTTGATCGTCGACTTGAGCTCGAGGATCTCGCCGCGGGCGTCGACGGTGACCTTCTGGGTCAGGTCGCCCAGCGCGACGGCGGTGGTGACCTGGGCGATGTTGCGGACCTGGGTGGTCAGGTTCTCCGCCATGTAGTTCACGTTGTCGGTCAGATCGCGCCAGGTGCCGGCGACGCCCGGCACCTTCGCCTGACCGCCGAGCTTGCCGTCCGTGCCGACCTCGCGGGCGACGCGGGTGACCTCGTCCGCGAACGACGACAGCTGGTCGACCATCGTGTTCAGCGTGTTCTTGAGCTCCAGCATCTCGCCGGAGACGTCCACGGTGATCTTCTGGGTCAGGTCGCCGTTCGCCACCGCGGTCGCGACCTGGGCGATGTTGCGGACCTGGTTGGTCAGGTTGTTCGCCATCGAGTTGACGTTGTCGGTGAGGTCGCGCCAGGTGCCGGCCACGCCGGGGACCTTCGCCTGACCACCCAGTCGACCGTCCGTGCCGACCTCGCGGGCGACGCGCGTGACCTCGTCGGCGAAGCTCGACAGCTGGTCCACCAGGCCGTTCACCGTCGAACCGAGCGTGGCGAACTCACCGCGCAGCGTCTGGTCCGACATGCGCTTGGTCAGGTCGCCCTCGGCGACGGCGGCGAGCACGCGGCTCAGCTCGGTCGTCGGCCGCATCAGGTCCTCGACCAGGCCGTTCACCGAGTCCGCGATCAGCGACCAGCCACCGGCGGCGCCGGCGGGTGCCACCCGTTCGGTGAGCTTGCCCTCCTGACCGACCGCCTGCCGGACCCGGCCCAGCTCACCGGCGAGCCACTGGTTGCGCTCCGCGATCTCGTTGAACACGTCCGCGAGGGCCGAGACGGGCCCGTTTCCCGGCACCACGAGCCTGCGGCGGAAGTTGCCGTCACGCAGATCTCTCATGGCGGAGAGAACCCGTTCGAGGGTCGCGTCCGTCTCTTCGTTGGCCGTGGTCACTCCAAGCCTCCGTGCCTCGGTGGTCGCAGCCAAGCCTGCCACGTTAGGTTGGGAGCGAGGTAACTTGATGCCGCGATGCACGCCAACTACCCGCAGGAGGCCGTGATGATTCGGCCGAGCGCGCTGGACAACACCGGATGAGCAGCGTCGTGGGGATCGACCTCGACGGCTGGCAGCGCCTGGTGGACGGGCTGCGCGAAGCCGTCATCGTCGTCGACCCCGCCGGGGTGGTGCGCGTGCGCAACGCCGCGGCCGCCGAGCGGTTCCCCCGCCTGGGTCTCGGCGGGCACTTCGACGTGCACGTGGCGGGCCGTCAGCACGACCTCGGTGAGGGCTGGAGTGCCTGGTACTTCACGGACTCCGCGCTCGATCACGCCCATCTGCGGCTCGCCGGCGGCACGTCGCGCGAGACGACGCTGAAGACCATCGTGCGGCTCGCGGCGGAGTTGCTGGGGGAGCACTGCGTCGCCGTGGTGCCCGCGACCCGCGACCGCCTGGAGTGGTGGCGGTGCGGCGGCGGCGAACCGACGGTCTCGCGGTCGCCGCGCAGGGCGTCCACGATCTCCGACGTGCTGACGGGCACGTCGACGCTGACCAGGATCACCTCTTTGGGTGAAGGCAGCTGGGGAGTACCTGAAGATTTCGGCTGCGCGCTGGCCGTGCCGCTGGGCGTCGGCGGCGCGCTGGTCGTGCTGCGCCAGGGTGACTTCGCGCCGAACGACGTCGAGCGCATCCGGTTGTTCGGCAAGCACGCGGCGGTCGCGCTGGAGTCCGCGTCGAAGCTGACCGAGCAGCAGCGGACGATCGACGTGCTGCGTTCGGCGTTGCTGCCGTTGCCGTTGCCCGAGGTGCGTGGCGTGTCGATGGCCTCGGTGTTCATCCCGGCGCACCAACGAGCGTTGGTCGGCGGCGACTTCTACGACGTGCACCCGCGCACGGACGGCTCGGCGACGTTCGCGCTGGGCGACGTCTGCGGCCACGGCCTGGAAGCCGCGGTCCACAGTGGACGGGTGCGGCAGTCGTTGCAGGCGCTGTCGCTGGTCGAGACGAACCCGGTGCGGCTGCTGCACCTGCTGAACACGTCGCTGCGCGCCACCGGCTCGAAGCTCTTCACCACGATCGTCGTCGGCGAGATGGTGCCGCTGGCGACCGGCGGGATGCGGCTCTCGCTCGCGTCCGGCGGGCATCCCGTGCCGTTGATCCTGCGTGCGGACGGCACCGTGCAGGACGTGAGCGCGCCCGGTGCGATCGTCGGCATCCTGAGCGATGTCCGTTTCTCCGGCGAGCAGATCACGCTGGCGCCGGGGGACACGCTGGTGCTGTATTCCGACGGCTTCACCGAGGCCCGCGCGCACACCGACCGCACCGAGCTGTTCGGTGAGCAGCGGCTGCGGACGGTGCTGAAGGAGTGCAAGGGGCTGTCCGCGGAGGAGATCGCCCGGCACTGCGAGGAGGTCGTGCTCAAGTGGCTCGACCGCGATGACCACGACGACCTTGCGTTGCTGGCCGTACAGGCCCAATGAGCAGGCGCTGTGAATGAAATTCCCGGTACAAGCGTTCATGCGCCGTTCGTTTGCCACGACAGATTGACCGGTTGAGATCTGCGCATGTCCCACTCTCACGATCACTCGCACGGTGATCACACGCACCACCACCACGAGGTAGAGCCGGTTGAGGGCAGCTGGCTCGACCCCGAGGACGACCGACCGGCGTCGGTCGAGCGCCGCAGGTTCCTCGCCGGCCTGGGCATCGCGGCCGGTGCCGTCGGTGCGGTCGGCGCCGGTGTCGCGGCCGGCACCGGCAAGGCGGAGGCCCACGTCCCCGTCAACCCCTGGGGCGGCGGTGAGCGCTGGTACTCGGGCGACCACCACATCCACACCCAGTACTCCGACGACGGCCAGTACACGATCGCGCAGCAGGTCAGGAAGGCCCACGAGTTCGGCCTCGACTGGGTCGTCATCACCGACCACGGCGGCGTCGCGCACCAGAAGTTCTCGATCGACCAGATCACGCCGGACATCGAGCGCGTCCGCCGGTCGCAGCGCGACGTGCTGGTCTACCAGGGCCTCGAGTGGAACATCCCGGGCGCGGAGCACGCCACCGTGTTCATGCCGCCGGGCAAGCACACCGTCGACATCCTGAAGGCGTTCGAGCTGTCCTACGACGGCCGCATCGCCGGTAACGGTGAACCTCTCGCCCTGGCCGCGCTGCGGTACCTGGAGGCGCAGGTCCTCTCCGGACGGACCGAGATCGCCCTGATGTTCGCGAACCACCCGTCCCGGCGCGGCGTGGACAGCCCGCACGAGATCCGCGGCTGGCGCGACGCCGCTCCCGGTGTCGCGGTCGGCATGGAAGGCGCGCCCGGTCACCAGGCAGCCGGCATGCCGAAGTCCGCGGGCGGCCCCGGCCGTGCGCGCGGCTACTACGACACGCCCGCCCCGGGACCGGAGTCGTTCCCCGGCTACCCGTTGGAGTCGTACCGAACACACGGCGGCTTCGACTGGATGACCGCCAAGGTCGGCGGCCTGTGGGACTCCCTGCTCGCCGAGGGACGCCCGTGGTGGATCACCGCGAACTCGGACGTGCACCAGGTCTTCAACGACACCCTGACGCCGGGCAAACAGGACTACGCCACGACCGGCTCGAAGGGCGCGCCGATCGACTCGGGCGTGAAACAGACCAACTACGGCGACTTCTTCCCGGGCCAGTACGGCGCGAACGTCGTCGGCGCGCGGTCGAGGTCCTATGTGGACATCATGCGCGGCCTGCAGTCCGGCAAGGTGCTGACCGTGCACGGCCGTCTGATCGACGGTCTGGAACTGCGCGTGCGCTCCCGCGACGACCTGCGCGGCGTGACGCTGGGCGGGCGGACGTTCGTGCGCCGCGGCGGCGACGTCGAGGTCACCATCGAGATCGACCGCGCCTCCGGCCCGAACTTCGCGGGCGCCAGGCCCGTGCTGGCCAAGGTCGACCTGATCTCGGGCCCGGTGACCGGTCCGTCCGCGGACCGCGACCTGTTCCTGGCGCCGGAGACCGCGGTCGCGAAGACGTTCGAGGTGCCGCGCACCGGCAAGATCCGGTTCACGCACACCTTCAAAGGCGTCGAGCGGTCGTTCTACCTGCGGCTGCGGGGAAGCGACGGCAAGCGGCTCACCTCGTCCGGTGACCCGATGGTCGACGAGATCGCCAACTCGGACCCGTGGGCCGACCTCTGGTTCTACGCCAACCCGGTGTTCGTGGACGTGATCTGAGTTCGCTGGTCCATTGAGGACCAGCGGTGTGGCCCGGCAACGGGCCGGGCCGCACCACTAGGTTGGCCGGGGTCATCGCGCACCTGTGGTTCACCCACCACCGGCTGTTCGAGAACGTGAAGCAGTACAGCTCGCTGCTGGTGTTCCTGAACATGGCCTGGCTGCTGACGATCGTGATCCTGCCGTTCCCGACCGAGCTCGTCGGCAGGCCGGGTCAGGACCACTTCACGCAGTTCTTCTACATCGGCACGATCGCGGTCAGCAGCGTGCTGCTGACCGCGATCACACTGCTCGTGCACGGCAGCCCGGAGCTGGCCGTGGAAGCACGCGGACTCTCGCGGCCGGTGGTGCTGCGAGCCCTCGTCCCGACCGCGGTGCTGCTGCTCGCCCTCGTGCTGTCGCCGTTGATCAGCTACTGGGGCCTGCTGCTGTTGCTGGTGAGCCCGGTGGTCCAGCGGATCCGATGATGCCTTGACGCGTGGAATTGCAACGTTCCCAGGGGTTCAAACGATCTGAGAGGGCATGGCGGACGGCATTCCCCGGCGGGTCTTCATCAGTCACACCTCGGAGCTGCGCAAGTATCCGGCGGGCAAGTCGTTCGTGGCGGCTGTCGAGTCGGCGGTGGCGCGCGCGGGCGACGCCGTTGTGGACATGGCGTACTTCGCCGCGCGCGACCAAGCCCCGGCGGAGGTGTGCCGTGAGGCGGTGGCGGGTGCGGACGCGTACGTGCTCATCGCCGGGTTTCGCTACGGGTCGCCGGTGCGGGACCGGCCCGAGTTGTCCTACACCGAGCTGGAGTTCGAGGCGGCCGGCGAGCTCGGGCTGCCGCGGTTGGTGTTCGTGCTCGGCGATGACACGGACGGGCCTGCCGGGTTGTTCCGCGACCCTGAGCACGGGTCTCTGCAGGAAGGCTTCCGGCGGCGGCTGCAGGACAGCGGCGTGACCACGGCCTTCGTGTCCACACCGGACGGTCTCGAGACAGCGGTGCTGCACGCGTTGACCACGCTGCACCGCCCGCAGGTCGTGGTGGCAGGCAGAGTCGCGACGCGAGTGTGGAACGTGCCCAGCCGCCCGGCCACCTTCACCGGCAGACAGGGCTTGCTGGCCGAGTTGCGGGAGACACTGGCCGGTGACGGTCCCGCGGTGGTCAGGGCACTGCACGCGATGGGTGGAGTCGGCAAGACCACCACCGCCATCGAGTACGCGCACCGGTTCGCCGGCGAGTACGACGTCGGGTGGTGGATCTCCGCGGAGCGTCCCGAGCTGATCCCCGAGCAACTGACCGATCTGGCACAGGCGTTGCGGCTGGCGGTGCCGGGAGAACCGGTCGAGGTGGTTCTCGCGCGACTGCTGGGCCACCTGAAGAACCACTCGCGGTCGCTGCTGGTGTTCGACAACGCCGAGTCTCCCGGCGACCTGGCACGGTTCCTGCCGGGTGGTGCGGCTCGGGTGCTCATCACGTCACGCTGCCCGGACTGGCAGAACCTGGCCACCCAGGTCGAGGTCACGGTGTTCTCGCCGGACGAATCCGCCGCGCTGCTGAGGAAACGGGTCGCGGGCCTCGGTGACGCGGACGCACGGCGGCTCGCAGAGGCGCTCGGCCACCTGCCGCTCGCGCTGGATCAGGCTGCCGCCCTGCTCTCGGACGGCGGGTTGACCCCCGACAGCTACCTGACGCTCCTGGAGACCCGGGCTGTCGAGCTCCTGCGTCACGACTTCGCCGGCAAGAACATCGCAGGTAGCCGGCTGTCGGTGGCGGCGTCGTGGTCGGTCGCCTTCGAGGCGCTCGCCGCCAGCGACCCGGCTGGGCTGCAACTGCTGAACCTGATGGCGTGGCTGGCGCCGGAACCCGTTCCGCTGACGTTGATCACCGATCACCCGGACCTGTTGCCCGAGCCGCTGGCCACCGTCGCCGCCGACCCCCTTGCCGTTGCCTCGACCCTGCACGGCCTCAAGCGCCGGGCGCTGGCTCGGGTCGAACCCGGCAGTGTTCTCCTGCACCGCATTCCCGCCACCCTGCTGCGAGACGCGGTGCGCGACAGTTGGTCCGTGCCCGCGCCAGATGCCGGATGGTCTGCTGTCGCGGTACGCCTTTTGAACAAGGTTGTTCCTCGCGAAGTGTGGAACAACCCGCCTGTGTGGCCCGTCTGGCATCGGCTGCTACCTCATGCTCTGACCGCCGCCGCACCAGACCGCGTCACCCACCTCGCATTGGAGGTTGCGTGGCTTCTCGGTCGCACGTCTGCATATCTGCAAGCTCGCGGTCAGCATCGTCAGGCTCTGGATCTCGCCCAACGGGCGTATGACCTCAGTGGTCCCCACGGCGAGAACGACGATCGCGAACTCCTCTACTACGTCGACAACCTAGCTGTTTTCCTTCGAGATGTCGGGGAGTACCTGAAAGCACGGGCGTTGGATGAGGGACTCGTTCGACGTTATCGTCGCGACTTTGGCGACGACCACCCTTCCACTCTCAGGGCCGTCAACAGCCTTGCTATGGATCTCCGCGGTTTGGGAGAGCACCAGAAGGCGCGGAAGTTGCACACGGACAACCTTCAGCGACGGCGCCAGGTGCTCGGTGATGATCACCGTGACACCCTCCTGTCGGCGGGCCACCTCGCAGGGGTCATGTCGGACATGGGTGAGTATGCGAAGGCGCGGGAGTTGGGCGAGGACACTCTTCGTCGTTGCCGCCGGGTGCTGGGTCATGACCACCCCGACACCCTCCTGTCGGCGAGCAACCTTGCAAGGGTCATGTCGGACATGGGTGAGTATGCGAAGGCGCGGGAGTTGGGCGAGGACACTCTTCGTCGCCGCCGCCGGGTGCTGGGTCATGACCACCCCGACACCCTTGGCTCAGCTATCAACTTTGCCTGCAGTCTCCGAGATCTGGGTGAGTATGCGAGAGCGCGGGAGTTGGACGAGGACGCTCTTCGTCGTTGCCGCCAGGTGTTGGGTGACAACCACCCCGTCACCCTCGTATCCGCCCACAACTTTGCAATCGACTTGCGTCAACTGGGGGAGCACCAGGCGGCGACGGCCCTCAAGCAGTGGATCAAAGACCGCGAGAGCGGTTCTGCTACCTGACGCCGTGTGGGCGGAACTGGACGCTGATCCTCGGCCCGACCACCTTGGCGGTTTTGGGGATCGCGTGCTCCCAGGTGCGTTGGCACGAGCCGCCCATCACGAGCAGGTCGCCGTGGCCCAGCGCGTACTTGTGGGTCTCGCCGCCGGCGCGCGGGCGTAGCAGCAGGGCGCGCGGCGTGCCGACGGACAGGATGGCGACCATCGTGTCCTCGGTCTGGCCGCGGCCGATGGTGTCGCCGTGCCACGCCACGCTGTCGCGGCCGTCGCGGTAGTAGCAGAGGCCTGCGGTGGTGAAGGGCTCGTGCAGCTCGGGCAGGTAGTGGGCCGAGAGCGCGGCGCGGGCGGTGGTCAGGACGTCGAACGGCAGAGCGCCGCTGTAGAAGCAGAGCAGGCGCGGCACGTCCACCACGTTGTCGTACATCTGGCGGCGTTCTGCCCGCCACGGCACCTCGGCGACCAGCTGGTCGAACAGCACGTCGGCGCCGGACAGCCAGCCTGGCTGGACGTCGATCCACGCGCCGTCGCCCAGGAGAGTGCGGCGCGGAGCGAGCGGGGCCAGCTCCGGCTCCGCCTCCAGGTCGAAGAGGGATCCCTGGCGCATGGACCGCAGCATAATCGAACGTGTGTTCTAGTGCTAACGAAAGTGTGGCGGTGCTGGATGATCAGGGCATGACTGGGGAAGAGGAAGACGTGCAGGAGATCGTCCAGGTGCACGAGAACGGCACGAACGTCGTCCGCGGCGAGGTGCACGGGACCGTGATCCAGTTCGATCGCATCGACGCGGACGGTGTCCTGGGCGAAGGCATTGTCATCAGAGCGCGGAAGCCGAAAGAGGACTAGGGCTTCAGGACGGCCCAGACGGCGTCCGCGACGATCTCGCGTGCCTCTGCCAGGTCGAACACCCCGAGCAGGAACCGGCGCACCGACTCGTGCGCCGGACCCATCGCCACGGTTTCCAAAGCCCACGGCGGGATCGCGCGCAGTTCGCCGGACGCCATCCGGTCGAGGAACCAGGCCAGCACCGGTGCGAACTCCGCCATCTTGGCCGCCGGGTCGGCGTGGTCCGGTGCGGCGTAGAGGAAACGGGCCCTGCTGGGGTTCGCCATGACCCAATCGAGGTAGCTCAGGGTCAGGATGCGCACGCCCGCGGCGGCCGTTGGTGCGTCGAGGGCGGGGAGCATCGCGGCGACGCAGCGGGCGTAGCTGTCGGCGTAGAGCTGGGCGAAGACGCCTCCGCGGCTGCCGAAGTGGTGGTAGATGCTGCCGTTCGACATGCCGGACCGCTCGGTCAGCGCCGCGATCGTGACGGCGTCCAGGCCGCCTTCTTCGACGAGCTCGAGCGCCGCGTCGAGGAGAGACTGTCTTCGGTCAGCCATGAGGGTTAGAGTACCGCTCTGGAGCAACGCTCCAGAGAAGGGGAGAGCAATGGCGCTGTCGATTCCCGACCTGCTGCGCGAGCGGGTCACCCGCACGCCCGACGCGGAGGCGATGCGGTACCGCGGCGGGAGCGGCTGGGTCTCGCTCACCTGGGCCGAGCTGCAGGAGCGGGTCGCCGCGGAGGCGTTCGGACTGCGGGACGCGGGTCTGGGCAAGGGTGACCGGGTCGCGTTGATGGGCGGCACCAGCATCGAGTGGATCATCACCGATCTCGCCGTGCTCGCGGCCGGCGGCGCCACAACCACGATCTACCCGAACAGCACGAAGAGCGAGGTCGCGCACATCGTCAGCGACTCCGGCAGCCGCATGGTCGTCGTCGAGACCGACGAGCACGCTGACCTCATGCCCGCGGACGTCGAGGTGCTGCGGTTCGGCGCGATCGCGCGGGGCGACGGCGACTACGACGCGTTGATCGGTGAGATCGCACCTGGCGACCTGGCGACGTTGATCTACACGTCGGGCACCACCGGCACGCCCAAAGGTGTCGAGCTCACTCACGACAACTGGCTGACCACGTCGGAAGCCATTGCGTCCCTTGGCATTCTGCAGCCCACCGACCTGCACTTCCTGTGGCTGCCGCTGTCGCACGCGTTCGGCAAGGTGCTGACGATGGCGATGATCGCCGCCGGTGTGCCGACCGCGATCGACGGCAAGGTCGAGCGGATCGTCGACAACCTCGGCGAGCTCAGGCCGACGATCGTGGCCGCCGCGCCGCGCATCTTCGAGAAGATCCACGGGCGGATCGTCGCGGGTGCGCGGGCGAAGGGCGGGCTGACCGAGAAGATCTTCCGGTGGGCCGACCGCGATCACGGCCCCGCGACGCACTGGCTCGCGGATCGGTTGGTGTACCGCAAGTTGCGCGACCGCGTCGGCGGGCGGATCCGGTACTTCGTGTCGGGTTCGGCACCGCTCGCGGGGGAGATCGCGGAGTTCTTCGAACGGTCCGGGATCACGATCCTCGAGGGCTACGGGCTCACCGAGTCGTCCGCCGGGTCGTTCTTCAACCGGCCGGGCATGATCAAGATCGGCACGGTCGGGCCGCCGATCCCCGGCATGGAGGTCAAGATCGCGGACGACGGCGAGGTCCTGCTCAAGGGGCCTGGCGTCATGCGCGGCTACCACAACCGGCCGGATGCCACCGCCGAGTCGATCGTCGACGGCTGGCTGCACACCGGCGACATCGGCGAGCTGGACGACGCGGGACGGCTGAAGATCACCGACCGCAAGAAGGAACTGATCAAGACCTCGGGCGGCAAGTACGTGGCGCCCACCCGGATCGAGAGCATGATCAACGCGGCGTCGCCGTACATCAGCAACGTGATCGTGCACGGTGACCGCCGCAAGTACTGCGTCGCGCTCGTGACGCTCGACCCCGACACCGCGAAGGGCCTCACCAACGCGGACGACGAGGTCGAGAGCGCCATCAAGTCCGTGAACGCACAGCTCGCGCGGCACGAGACGATCAAGCGGTTCGCCGTGCTGGAGCACGACTTCAGCGTCGAGGACGGGTTGCTGACCGCGTCGCTGAAGCCGCGCCGCCGCGAGATCGAGAAGCGCTACGCGGACGTTCTGGACGGCTTGTACTAGCGAGCCGCCCACCGGCGGAAGTGGTGGGCGGCTCGCTGGTGGTTCCGCACGCGGTCGTCGTCGCGGTCAGCGGCGGCCGCGCGGTTCGTCGTCGCGCTCGACCTCGACGCGTTCCTTGCGGACCTCGCCCCTGATGTCCTTCTGCTCGGTGACCGCGTCCTTCTCCAGCCGGACCCGCTCGACGGCCTCCGTGCGCTTCTGCACCACCGGTTCCTCACGGTGCAGCGTGACCTCGGCCTGCTCGTCGGCGAAGGCCTTGCCCGTGCGACCCGCACGACCCGTACCGCCCTCCACGGGCTCGCGGACCACGCGGACTTCCTCGTGGGTCACGGGCACGGTGACGTTGCGCTGCTCGGTGACCGTGTGCTTGACCAGCCGCACCCGGCCCGTCTCGACGCTGCGGGTGCCGACGTCGAGCTTCTCCTCCGAGAGCGTGACCTCGGCGGCGTCACCGGTGCCGCGGCCCCGGCCGGCGAACCGGTCGTGCTCACCGGTCTTGGCCTGCGGGATCCTCATCCCGTAGTGCCGGTAGAGGGCTTCCTGCTCCTGGTCGGACATGTGGTCGCCCGAGGTGTTCATGCTCGGCGCTTCCTTCACCTGCTCCTTGGTGACGGGCACGGTGATCGCGCCACCGGCCACCTGTCCCTGCTGGATCGGGACGAAGCTCTCCCTCATCCCGAACAGTCCGGTGTGGACCTCGGCCCACATGGGTTTGCCGGTGCCGTCCTCGAGCCACACCCGCTTGACCGAACCGATCTTCTCGCCCCTGTTGTCGATCACGTCGCAGTCGTACAGGGCCTGAACGTGCGTCTGATCGATCATCGCGCTGTCCCTCCGCGTTGGCTGTCGGCTTGCAAACGCGAAGTACCCGCCGCCACGAGCTCAATCGCGGGTGCCCTCCGACCGGGTTACCGCGCCCTCACGAGCAGTTCAGTCGAGTGGGTGACCCAACCTCACCAGGGGACGACGCCCTCGTCGTCGAAGAAGCTGCCGCGCGGCCCGTCGTCCGGCAGGGTGGCGAGCCTGATCGCGATCGCGGCGCCCTGCTCGGGCGTGCGCGCCGGGGCGAAGCCGGTGAAGTCGGTCGCGACGTAACCGGGGCAGCAGGCGTTCACGATGACGTTCGTGCCGTCGAACGCCCGCGCGTACTGGACGGTGATGCTGTTGAGCATCGACTTCGACGGCGCGTACGCGGCCATGACCGGACCGGTCCGCAGCGTCAGCGAACCCATGTTGCTCGACACGTTCACGATGCGCGGCGAGGTGGCGCGGCGCAGCAGCGGCAGCATCGCGTTCGTCACCCGGACGACCCCGAACACGTTCGTGTCGAGGACGGTGCGGACGACGTCGAGGTCGAGCGTCGTCGGATCCTGCGTTCCGCCGTCGGCACGCCCGGCGATACCGGCGTTGTTGACGAGCACGTCGAGTCGTTCGATCGTCGCCGCGGCCTCCGCGACGCTGTCGTCGGAGGTGACGTCCAGGGCGACCCCGAACGCGTCGATTCCGTTGGCGCGCAGGCGTTCGACGGCCTCCTTGCGCCTGACGTCGTCGCGCGCTCCCACCGCGACCGTGAAGCCGATCGCTCCGAGACCCTGGGCGATGGCGTAACCGATTCCCTTGTTCGCGCCGGTGATCAGCGCGGTCTTCGTGTTCTTCACCTGACCCATGCTCGGCCGCCCCGGAGCCCGCTGTCCAAGATCGACTCAGTAACGTCTGATACCCGCCGGGTATCAGGCGTAGGCTCCGGCCGTGGACGATCTCGAGACCCGCGAGCTCAGGTACTTCGTCGCCGTCGCGGAGGAGCTCCACTTCGGACGTGCCGCCGACCGGCTCGGGATCGCCCAGCCGCCGCTCTCCCGGGCGATCCTCCAGCTGGAACGGCGGCTGGGCGTCAAGCTCCTCGACCGGGACCGCCGTGGCGCGGCGCTCACCGCCGCGGGCCGGGTGCTGCTGCGCGAGGCGAGAACGGCCCTCGACGCGGTGGCGGCCGCCGCCCGCCGGACGCGGAGGGCAGGAGATCCGACCCGGCCGCTGGTGCTCGTGACGAAGGCCGGGGCTTCCCACGAACTGCTGCGGGAACTCCTCGGCGCGCTGGCGAGCGAGCCGGACGCGGTGCCGGTCGAGGTTCTGCTGTGCGAGGTGGGGGAGCAGGCGCACCGGCTCCGCGACGGGCAGGCCGACGTGGCGATCATGCACCGCCCGTTCGACGACCTCGCCGGGTTCGAGACCGAGGACCTCCACACCGAAAGCCAGGTCGCGATCGTGCCCGCGGCGCATCCACTCGCGGCACGCGACCGGCTCACGATGGCGGACGTCCGCGACGTGCCGGACCTGCCGATCGCCCGCTGGCCCCGGCTCGACGGGACGTACCCGGACGGGCCGGGACCGGAGGCGCGCACCCAGTCGCAGCTCGCCCAGCTGGTGGCGCTCGGCAGGGCCCTGCTCGTCATCCCCGCCTCCAGCCGCGCCTGGCAGTGGCCGGACCACGTCGCGGTGCCCGTCGTCGACGCGCCGGACGTCACGACGGTGCTCGCCTGGCCGCCGGGCTCGCCGGTCGACTCACTGGTCCGCTCGGCGGCCAGGCTTCGTGACGCTCCAGGACGCGGCCTAGTCGCAGACCGCACCGCGTGAGGCCGAACCGACGAGCTTGGCGTACTTGGCGAGCACGCCGCGTTCGTAGCGCGGAGGCAACGGCGCCCAGCCCTCTTTCCGGCTGTCCAGGTCGGCGTCCACGTCGAGCGTGCCCTTGGCGACGTTCAGCGTGATCTGGTCGCCGTCGCGCACGAACGCGATGGGCCCGCCGTCGACCGCCTCCGGTGCCACGTGCCCGACGCACAATCCCGTGGTGCCACCGGAGAACCGGCCGTCGGTGAGCAGCAGGACGTCCTTGCCGAGGCCCGCGCCCTTGATCGCCGCGGTGATGGCGAGCATCTCGCGCATGCCAGGGCCGCCCTTGGGGCCCTCGTAGCGGATCACCACGACGTCGCCGGCGGTGATCGTGCCGTCCTCCAGGGCGTCCATCGCGGCCCGCTCGCGGTCGAACACCCGCGCGGTGCCGGTGAAGACGTCCGAGTCGAAGCCCGCCGACTTGACCACGGCACCTTCCGGGGCGAGCGAGCCCTTCAGGATCGTGATGCCACCGGTGTGGTGGATGGGCTTGTCGAGCGCGCGCAGCACGAGGCCGTCGGGGTCGGGCGGGTCGATGTCGGCGAGGTTCTCCGCGACCGTGCGGCCGGTGACGGTGAGGCAGTCGCCGTGCAGCAGACCGGCGTCCAGCAGCGCCTTCATCACCACGGGCACGCCGCCGATGCGGTCGACGTCGGTCATCACGTGCCGCCCGAACGGCTTCACGTCGGCCAGGTGCGGCACGCGGGCGCCGATGCGGCTGAAGTCGTCCAGCGTGAGCTCGACGCCGGCCTCGTGCGCGATCGCGAGCAGGTGCAGCACCGCGTTGGTGGAGCCGCCGAACGCCATGACGACGGCGATCGCGTTCTCGAACGCCTCCCGCGTCATGATCTGCCGCGCGGTGATGCCCTTGCGGAGCATCTCGACCACGGCCTGCCCGGATCGGCGCGCGAACCCGTCGCGGCGCCGGTCGGTGGCCGGGGGAGCGGCGCTGCCCGGCAACGACATGCCCAGCGCTTCTGCCGCGCTGGCCATGGTGTTCGCCGTGTACATGCCACCGCACGCGCCCTCACCGGGGCAGATCGCGCGCTCGATCAGGTCGACGTCCTCGCGGCTCATCAGCCCGCGCGCACAGGCGCCGACGGCCTCGAACGCGTCGATGATCGTGACTTCCTTCTCGGTGCCGTCGGTCAGCGTGACCCGGCCCGGCAGGATCGACCCCGCGTAGAGGAACACGCTCGCCAGGTCGAGCCGCGCCGCCGCCATCAGCATGCCCGGCAACGACTTGTCGCAGCCCGCCAGCAGCACCGAGCCGTCGAGCCGCTCGGCCATCATCACCGTCTCGACGCTGTCGGCGATCACCTCGCGCGACACCAGCGAGAAGTGCATGCCCTCGTGGCCCATCGAGATGCCGTCCGACACGGAGATGGTGCCGAACTCCAGCGGATACCCGCCGGCCGCGTGCACGCCGTCCTTCGACGCCTTCGCGAGCCGGTCCAGCGACAGGTTGCACGGCGTGATCTCGTTCCACGACGAGGCGACACCGATCTGCGGCTTCTCCCAGTCCTCGTCGCCCATGCCGACGGCCCGGAGCATGCCGCGCGCGGCGGTGCGCTCCAGGCCGTCGGTCACGTCGCGGCTGCGTGGCTTCACGTCCGGTGTATCGGTCATGAGGGCACGCTAGTACTTCTTACGACGGGTTGGCTGCGTGAGTCAGCGTCTCCCAGGCGATGAACAGGTTGTCGGTCCCGTGTGGACGATGGGACTCGGTGTAGAGCTTGGTGTTCGCCATCGCGATGCCCAGCCTGGTGTTCAGCGCGTTGTAGCTGACCTCCGGGGTCGGGCCGAGCTCACGGCTGTACGAGCCGCCGCACAGCCAGGACGGCACCGGTTCGCCGTTCTGGTACTTGGTGTGCAGGCCCCACGCGTGGCGCATCCGTTCCCGGATCTCGCCCCAGATGTCCTGGCCCTGGTGCCGCGCGGTCTCCGCGAGGTGTGAGGCCGCGGAGAGCCCGTAGGCGGTGTGCGCGAAGTCCCGGCAGGTCTCCTGGGTCAGGCCGTCCACGAACGTGGACTGGTTGTGCCAGTAGGAGATGATCTCCGCGCGGGTGTCGATGCCACTGCCCGGCGGCGTCTTCGGCAGTGCGCCGTCGGTGGTCAGGTAGATGAACGCCTGGATGCGGGTGCGGAAGATGCCGACGGCCTTGTCGTAGGCCGCCCTGTCCTCCAGGAACACCGCGATGCCGATCGAGGCCTCCATCATGCTGAGTTCCCAGTTGCCGTTGGTGTTCGCGCGGCCGTTCTGGATCTCGGGGAGGTAGACGTTGCGGAGCATCGTGCCGAACCTGGCGCTGTTGGGCCAGGTTCCGTAGACGTGCTTGATGATCTCCGCGGCCTTGGGCCAGCTCGACGCGGACCACGCGGTCTGCAGCGGGGCGTTCGAGTTGGTGTGGTCGCGGATCGTGGCCGACCAGGCGTCCATGATCTGGATCGCCTTGGCCGCGTACCTGTTGTCGCGCGTCACGTACCAGGCCAGCGACAGGGTGTAGGCGGCGAGAGCGTCCTCGCGTTCGTCGGTGCAGCCGTAGTTCGGGTTGCTGACAGGGCCGCACTCCACCACGGCTCGCGGTTTCGGCGTGCGGTTCAGGTCGGCGTACTTCGAGGCCATCATGCGGTCGTAGGCGAGCTTCCACGGCTGCGCGCCGGCCTGGACCTTGGCGCGCATGAAGTCCAGCTGTGGCCGGGAAACAACGACTCCCGGATGGACGAACGTCGCCGGCGCCGCCGAAGCGGACTGACCGGTGACCGGTACTACGAGAGAGGCCAGCAGTGCGATCAGCACCGCGCAGGAACGGGTGACCATGGGCTCAGTGTTAGTGGTCTATACCTTTACGTCAATCATCCCGGTACGAGGTTCACGTCGGTGAACAGTTCAGACTCGTGAACAGGGTGGATCTGCTGCCGCGCAACGAAAATCCCCCGGTGCGCGGGAGGTGCACCGGGGGATTTCGGTCGAACGGTCGGACGGGTCAAACGGTCTTCAGCGTCACTCGCGGCACTTCTTGCCGGTGTTCACGCAGTTGACCAGGCGGTTCATGATCTGCTGCGACATCACGTTCGCGAAGTCGTTGTGGTCGGAGGCCGGGTTGTGCTCCTCCTCCGGGAAGGAGTCGACCGCGTACCGGCCGGCCTTCTGCACGTCCAGCGGGATGTTGTAGGTCAGCGAGATCCGCAGCTGAGGAACAGCCTTGAAGCCCTTCTGGCACTTACCGGTCTTGGCGTCCGGGAAGACGATGTGCTCGCGGTGCTTCGCGGAGTCGATGTTCTTGCCGTCCCAGCAGCTCGGGAAGTCGTGGACGCGCTTGACCTTCGAGCCCTGCGGGCAGATCGGGTACTTGTTCATCAGCACCTTGTCCTCGAAGCCGCTGCAGGTCCAGCCTTCCTTGGCGTTCTTGGGGCCGTTGGCCGTGACCTTGGCGTCGCCGTAGAGCACGCGCAGGAACTTCGGCATCGCGACGACCTTGCCGGTGGGCGAGCCGCGGAACTGCAGGTCGACGACCTCGGGGCGCTGGATCTCGCCCTCGTTGCCCTCGAGCTCGTTGTTCGCGTTCTCCTCGGCGTTGTTCTGGTTCTTCTTGTTCTCGACGCCCTCGGCCTGAGCGGCGTCGTTGTTCTCGGCGCCGTTGTCGAGCGCGGCGGCCTCGCCTGCCTCCTTGACCGCACAGGCGGCGGCGGGGTTCAGGTCGGGGGCCTGCTTGCCCTGGCGGCTGAACGCCAGCATCATCCGGTTCAGGATGGCCGCGCGCTTCTCACGCGTCGGGCCGACGATGACGTTGTCGATGTCCTGAGCCTTGGTCTGCTCGAGCTTCTTCTCGGCCTCGTCGGTGACCTTCTCGACGTTCGCGAGTTCCTTGTCGATCTCCGCCTGGGCGGCGTCCGGCACGTCCTCGGGGAGCAGGGACGCGACGTCGGGGCACTCGAGGCGGGCAGCGGCCTTGTCGGCCTTGTCCTTCTCCTGCTGTGCCTTGTCGTCCTTCTTCGGCGGCGCCTGCTCCTCCTCCGGAGCCGCGGCTTCCTCTTCCTCGCCGTCGTTGATGCGGATCACGGGCCAGAAGTAGGCGGACTTGTCGCCGTTCTTGCAGGTCGTGCCGGCCTTCTGCAGCGACTTGTTGTTGGAGTCCGCGTTCGTGGAGAGGTTGCCGACGTAGTCGTGCAGGTGCTGGGCACCGTTGCGGACACCGGGCTGCGCGATGAAGTTGTCCGGGTTGAAGTGGCCGTTCTCGTTGCGGCCGCAGTTGACCGTGAACGTACCTGTGGTGGCGTCGTCCTCCGGCTTTGGTTTCTTGACGTTCGGCTTCACCTTGGTGATGTCGACAAACTGGGACTTGTCCGCACCGTCGGCGAGCGCGGCGCCATCAGAAGAACTGATGGCCACCACCGCGGCACCGCCAGCGACCAGCGCCATCGCCGCTGCGGCGGCGGTCAGCCAGATCGTGGATTTCCTACGGTGAAAAGCCATTTGCCACCTCGTGTAGTCCGATAAAACGGCATGGTGAAGATGACGGCGGTTAGCCGTGTTGTTCGGGTTGAACTTCGGTGTGCGGTTTTAGTACGAGCGAGATTTCCGCCGTGTCTTCTTAGAACGGGATATGAAACGCATCCCAACCAGCGCGAGCGCGAGCACCGCTATCGCTCCGAAGAAGACACCGTTGTTGTCCCCGAACACGCCTTGCTCGGCGGTGCGGGTGAACTTGGTGCCCTCCGGCACGGTCGGGATCACGCCGTCGGTCGGGTTCGCTGAAGCGTCCGCGTTGCTGTCCGCGTTGTCCCCCGTCGGTTCCGGTGCCCCGGAAGCCGCGGTTGGGGGTGCGAGCGGCTGCGGGGACTCCAGTCCGGCGAAGTCGACGCGACCGGTCTCCTCGAGCACCTTCATGTGATCGAAGACGGTGATCATCGCTTGCGTGGAAAGGATGCGGACGAGCTCGTTCTTCGTGCCCGCCCGGATCTGCGCGGCATAGGCGTAGACCTTGCCGTGCGCCGCGCGGAGCCGGTTGGCGAAGACGGCGTCGAACTCGTCGCCGTTCGCCGCGTCCATCTCGGCGAGCCAGCCCTTCTGCTCATCGGTGGCCTCCGTGGGCAACGTGTGGCCGAGCAGTACGCCCGCCCGGTTCACCACGTTGTCCAGCAGCGTGTGGCCCTCGATGAGGTGCTTGCAGGCTTCCTGGATCTTCGGCTGGTCCGCCCGCTTGGCCTTGCCCTTCTCGCCGGCGGGCTTCTCCCACAACCCGGCCTGCTTGACCCGGTTCAGGAAGTCCCTGTCGGCGGGTCCGAGCGGACCCCACTGCGTCTGCACGGTCTCGTCACCCGTTCCGGCGCTGCCGGGAGGCGGGGTGGAGATCGGAGTGGACGGAGTGGTGGTGGGCTGGCCGATCGCACTCCCGGTGTTGAGCAGCACGGCCAGCGCACAGCCGGCCAACGCGACCAGTAGTCGCGTCGGCTTCGCCAAGTCCATGGGGAGTCGCACGAACGGGGATACGGCCAGGAATGGGAGTGCGCCTCAGTTCGAGACACCGCCGTTATCGAACCGTTATCGAGCCTGGCGCAACCCCGCTCCGGCTGCACGGCTGTCACCTGCACGACTTAGGGTCGTGAGCATGAGCAAGCGTTTTGTGGCGTTGGGGGACTCGTTCACCGAGGGAGTGGGCGACGACGACGCCGGCCGTCCGAACGGTGTGCGCGGCTGGGCGGACCGCGTCGCCGATGTCCTGGGGTCCGCCGATCCGGAGTTCGCCTACGCCAACCTGGCCGTTCGCGGCCGGTTGCTGCCGCAGGTGCTCAGTGAACAGCTTGAGCGCGCTCTCGCGATGAAGCCCGACCTGGTCTCGCTGTACGCGGGTGGGAACGATCTCATGCGGCCGAAGGTGGACATCGACGCGTTGATGCGCCGATACCGCGCGGCCGTTGCGCGCGCACACAACGCGGGCGCGCGGGTCATCCTCTTCACCGGTGTGGACGGTGCCGACGACCCGGTGTTCCGCAAGATGCGTGGTCGCGTGGCCATCTACAACGAGCACGTGCGCGCGATCGCCGTCGAGCACTCGTGCGTTCTGGTCGACATGTGGGCGATGCGTCAGCTGCGTGACCGTCGCATGTGGTCGCCGGACCGGTTGCACCTCAACTCGCTCGGGCACGCCGAGATCGCCATCTCGGTTCTCGACGGTCTCGGTGTCCCGCATTCCCTGGAGCGGACGGTGCTCGGGGTCGCCCCGCTGGTCGACCGCCGCGTCCGGCGCGCGGAGGACATGCGGTGGGCGCGCGAGCACGTCGTGCCGTGGGTGATGCGGCGGCTGCGCGGTGAGTCCTCCGGGGACGTGATCCGGCCGCGCCGACCGGAGCTGCTGCCGCCCTCGTGAGTAGAACGTGTTCCTTGGGCCGAGCTGGTCTAACGACGTAACCACGATTTGGTGACGACTTTTCCGCCGATTCTTTGCAGATAGAACGTGTTCTAAAATCAGTGTGCTCCACACGGGTGAAATCGCTGGTGGGAGCCTCGGCCTGGATTGATGCAGAGCCCTAGCGTTCGTCCGCATGCATCGCAGGGCTGCGCTGATCGCTTTGATGGTCTGCGCGTTGATCGCGGGGTGTGGAAGCAGGCTCACCGACGAGCAACGCGCGGCTCTTGTCGTGCCTCAGGGCGGAGGCTCGGGGACCCAGGAAGGCACCGCGCAAACCGAGGACGGCGCGGTGCCCGGCACCGACGGCACCGCGGGTCAGCCGGGTGCGAACAACCCGCAGCAACCCAACAAGCAGCCGAACCCGCCGGGCAGCATCGCGGGCGCCTGCCAGGGCACCGGTGGCGCCACGGACAAGGGCGTCACGGCCGGCGAGATCACGATCGCCAACATCTCCGACATCAGCGGCCCGGTGCCCGGCATCTTCCAGTCGGCGCAGCAGGCCACCAAGGCGTTCGTGGAGTACTTCAACTCCACCCAGGGCGCGGTCTGCGGCCGCAAGCTCAAGCTCGTCTCGTTCGACTCGCGCACCGACAGCGGTGGTGACCAGCAAGCCACCTCGCAGGCCTGTGAGCAGGCGTTCGCGCTGGTCGGGTCGATGTCGGCGTTCGACCAGGGCGGTGGGCCGGCCGCGGCGGGGTGCGGCATCCCGGACCTGCGGGCCTCGACCGTCACCGCACAACGGCAGCGCACGGCCGTGAGCTTCGGCGTCGCGTCCAACGTGGTGAACCTGGTGTCGTCGGCGGGCCCCGACCTGGTCAAGTCGAGCTTTCCCGGCGGCATCAACGCCGCGGCGTACCTCTACCTCAACGCCGACGCGAGCGCGCAGAACGCCAAGAGCATGCAGAAGGCGGCCGAGGCGCGCGGGATCAAGTTCGTCTACTCCCAGGCCATCGACATCACGGACGTCAACTACGCGCCGTACGTGGCCAAGCTGAAGGAGACCGGCACCAAGATCGTCTACTGGATCGGGTCCGCGCAGTACGCGGTGCGGTTGCAGCAGGCCATGCGGCAGCAGGGGTACACACCGGAAGCGTTCATCACCGACCCGACGGCGTACGACCCGCAGTACATCCGGCAGGGCGGCGCGGCGGTCGACGGCACCGTCGTCTACACCAACGGCGCGCTGTTCGAGGAGTCCAACGCCCAGGTGGCGCTGTACAAGCAGTGGCTCGGGCGGGTGGCGCCCGGTGCGGCGCCGTCGTACTTCGGGATGTTCGCGTGGGCCGCGGCGCGGTTGTTCGTCACGACGGCGGCGAAGGTGGGGCCGCAGCTCACCCGCAAGGCGATGCTGGACGCGGTCCGCGGCGTGCACGACTTCACGGCCGAGGGGATGGTCGCGCCGCAGGACGTGGGCGGCAAACGGACCTCGGCCTGCATGACGCTGGTGCGGTTGAAGGGCGGCGCGTGGTCGCGGCTCGCTCCGGCGTCCGGGTACTCGTGCGGTTCGCTGATCGACACGGGGGTGGGCGGATGACAGTGATGTTCGCCCACCTGGCCTCCGGCCTCGTCACCGGGAGCGGCGCATGACCGCCCTGCTCGCTTATACGATCTTCGGCCTGGTCACGGGCGGTGCGTACGCCGTGGTGGCGGGCGGGCTCGTGCTGACCTACAGCACCTCCAAGGTGTTCAACGTCGGGCACGGCGCGATCGGCATGGTCATGGCGTTCCTCTACTGGGAACTGGCCGAGAATCGCGGGCTGCCGCAGTGGCTCGCGTTGCTGATCGTGGTCGGCGGGTGCGCGCCGCTGTTCGGGCTGGTGATCGAACGGTTCGTGATGCGCAGGCTCGCGGGCGCCCCGGTCGGGATCACGCTCGTCGCCGGGGTGGGCGTGCTGGTCGGGTTGATCGGGGTGGCGCAGGTGATCTGGCCGCCGCAGGCACGGCCCGTGCGGCCGTTCCTCGACCAGCTGGGCATCCACGTCGGACAGTCGTTCGTCAGCGGGCACGACCTGGTCACGCTGGCCTGCGCGGTGCTGGTCGCGGGCGGGCTGTACGTGCTGCTGAACCGGACGCGGACCGGGCTCGCGATGCGGGCCTGCGTGGACGCCCCGGAACTGGCCGCCCTGTACGGGACGCGACCGCATCGGCTGTCCGCGATGAGCTGGGCGATCGGGTCGGCGCTGGCCGCGCTGGGCGGCATCCTGCTGACCCCGGTGGTGCAGCTCGACTACGTGACGATGACGCTGCTCGTGATCACCGCGTACACCGCGGCGCTGGTCGGGCGGCTGCGCAGTCTGCCGTGGACGTTCGCGGGCGCGCTGGGGCTCGGGCTGGTGCAGTCCTACGCGGTGGCGTACCTGCCGTCGTCGCCGGCCTGGATCGCGTTCCGGGCGGCGATCCCGGCGTTGCTGCTGTTCGTCGTGCTGCTCGCGATGCCGCAGTCGCCGTTGCGGATCGGTGGCGTGCGGGGATCACGCGGGCTGGCGGTGCCGAACGCTCTGACGACGGGCGTGGGCACGGGGCTGTTCGCGGGTGTGGTCGTCGTGCTGGCGCTGCTGGTGGACTCGGTGGTGGCCGGACAACTCGCGCTGGCGCTGGTGTTCGGGATCGTGCTGTTGTCGATGGTGCTGCTGACCGGGTACGGCGGGGTGGTGTCGCTCGGGCAGTTCACGTTCGTCGGGGTGGGCGCGGTGACGGTGGCGCGCCTCGGTTCGACCTCGGTGTTCTCGTTGCTGCTCGGTGCGTTGGTCGCCGCCGCGGTGGGCGCGTTGATCGCGTTGATCGCGCTGCGGGTCAGCGGGCTGTACCTGGCGTTGGCGACGCTGGGGTTCGCGCAGCTGATGGACAAGCTCGTGCTCCAGTCGCCCATCGCGTTCGGGGTGCGGGGAAGCCTGCAGGTGCCTCGGCTGGTCGAGTCCGCGACCGCGCAGTTGCTGCTGGCCGCCGCGGTGTTCGCGCTGGTCGGGATCGGGGTGCTGGCGGTGCGGCGCGGCCGGCTCGGGCGCCGGATGATCGCGGTGAAGGACAGTTCCGCGGCGTGCGCGACGCTCGGGATGAACGTGCGCTGGATCCGGGTCTGGGTGTTCTCGCTGTCCGCCGCGATCGCCGGACTGGCAGGCGGGCTCTTCGCGCAGCTGCGGGAAACCGTTGCCGCGAGCGACTTCCAGCTGTTCAACAACCTGCCGCTGCTGCTGTTCGCGGTGATCGCCGGCATCACGTCGGTGTCCGGCGCGCTGCTCGGCGGGGTGCTGCTGATGCTGCTTCCGGTGCTGCAGAGTGGTTTCCCGACGTTCGCGGGCGTGGCGGTGGTGCTGCTCGGCGTCGCGGCGGCCGGGCTCGCGCGTGACCCCAACGGGCTGGTCAGCTGGTTCTTCCGGGCCTGGACCTGGCGGCGCGCATGAGCACGCTGCGGGTGGAGGGCGTGACGGTCCGCTTCGGCGAGGTGGTCGCGGTCAACGACGTGACGCTGAAGGTCTCTCCCGGCGTCACCGGACTCATCGGGCCCAACGGCGCGGGCAAGACGACGTTGTTCGACGTGATCAGCGGACTGCGCAAGCCGTCGTCCGGCCAGGTGCTGCTGGACGAGGAGGACATCACCGCGAAGGGGCCGCACCAGCGCTCGCGGCTCGGCGTGGCGCGGACGTTCCAGCGGCTCGAGGTGTTCGGGTCGCTGACCGTGTGGGAGAACGTCGTGGTGGCGCTGGAAAGCCGCCGCCGGCCAGCGCGGCTGGCGATGGGGCTGCTGGAACGGGTCGGGATCGCGGAGTTCGCCTCGAACCAGGCCGACACCGTCCCGACCGGTGCCGCGCGGCTGCTGGAACTGGCCCGCGCGCTGGCCACCGACCCTCGGCTGTTGCTGCTCGACGAGCCGTCGTCCGGGCTGGACCGCGCCGAGACCGACGCGTTCGGCGCGTTGCTGCGCGAACTGTCGGGGGAGGGCCGCGCTGTCGTGCTGGTCGAGCACGACATGGACCTCGTGATGGGTTACTGCGACCGCGTCCACGTGTTGAACCTGGGCAGCCTGCTGACCTCCGGCACGCCTTCCGAGGTTCGCGAGCACGAGGGCGTCCGGGAGGCGTATCTCGGATGATCGACCTGACGAACGTCCACGCCGGGTACGGCCGGATCGAGGTGCTGCGCGGCGTCTCGCTGACCGTGGCGCGCGGCACCGTCACCGCGTTGCTGGGCCCGAACGGAGCCGGCAAGTCGACGCTGGTGAAAGTCCTCAGTGGACAGCTGCGGGCCACCTCCGGGCACGTGCACCTCGGCGGGGTGCACGTGAACGACGCGCCGCCGGACGAACTGGCCCGCGCCGGCCTGTGCACGATCCCGGAAGGCCGCGCGATCTTCCCGAACCTCACCGTGGCGGAGAACCTGCGGCTGATGCGTGGTGACCCTTCGGTGGTCTACGAGCGGTTCCCCCGGTTGAAGGCGCGGCACCGGCAGCTCGCGGGCTCGATGTCCGGCGGTGAGCAGCAGATGCTCGCGTTCTCCCGCGCGCTGATCACCGACCCGGCCGTGCTGGTGATCGACGAGCTGTCCATGGGACTCGCGCCGGTGATCGTCGCCGAGCTGTACGAGGTGGTGGGGGAGCTCGCTTCCAGCGGGGTCACGATGCTGATCGTCGAGCAGTTCGCCGAGACCGCCTCCGCGGTCGCCGATCAGGTCGTCGTGATGACGCACGGCGAGATCTCTTCCGGCAACGACCTGGCCACTGTCTACTTCGGAGGGACATCGTGAGGTACGCGCTCGTTCTGCTGCTTCTCCTGCTGTCCCCGGCGCCCGCCCGGGCCGCCTCCGACATCGGCGGGTTCACGCTGTCCGCCCGCGCGGCGCCCGTGTCCGTGCTGCTGACCACCGATCTGCTCCCGGTGCCCGCGGAACCGCAGGGCGAGGTGCACCTGTCGTACACGCAGACCGAACTGGGATCGGGCCCGATCGGCCGGTCGGTGGCCAGCTCGCTGTGGCCGGGCGCGGCCGTGGGCACGGGGTTGCCGCAGCTGCTCGGGTTCGCCTATCCCGTGCAGGCCAACGCGGCGCATCCCGGCGGCCCGGCCGACGAGTCGAAGTCGGGCATGCGGGCCGGTGCCTCGGCGTCGAAGGCCGAGTCCTACGCGGGTGCGAAGCAGGAGGTGCCGTTCCTGCTCACCGCCGACGGGCTGGCGTCGACCAGCGTGAGCTCGGTGTCCGGTTCCGAGGCGCGTTCTTCGGCGGTGTCGTCCGCGCAAACGATCACGTTGCTCGCCGGGTTGGTCGTGCTGTCCGGGGTGCGCTTCGAATCCGTCGCGGTGAGTGACGGCAGCAAGGGGAGTGGCACGAGCACGTTCTCGGTCGCGGAGTTCACCGTGCTCAAGCAGAAGTTCCCGGTCACGGCGCCGGGCGCGCCGCCGGACGGGCTGCTGAAGGCGTTGGAACCGCTGGGCATCACGCTGACGTGGCCGTCGGCGGCCACGAAACTCGAAGGCACGGCGGCGACCTCCACCAGCCGTGGCCTCAAGCTCACCGTGGACGTGCTGGCGTTGCGGACCAAGCTCGGCCTCGGTGGGATCCTGGACGGCATCGTGGCACCGTTGCTGCCCAAGGAACTGGTGCCGCTGCTCAACCCGTTGCGCAAGATGGAGATCATCGTCGGCGACACCGAGGCGGTCGCAAACGCTTCCGCCACTTCGCCGTTGACCCCACCGGACGTTCCCGCGCCACAAGCACCTCTCGTGCCACCACCGCCGGCTGACGGCGCACAGGCTCCGTCGCCCGATTCGCCGCCGGTGGCCGGAGTCGCGCCACCTCGGGCCGTGACGCCGGTGGCCTCTGCCCGCGCCAAACCCCGCTCGCTGCTCGACTTCCCCGGCGTACCGGCACTTCTGGTGCTCACCGGGCTGGGCGTGGCCGCGGCGGGAGCGTTCGGCATGAAGTCGTTCGGCACGTTCCTGCTGGGCGGCGCCCCTTGTCCCTCCGGACACCCCACCGGTGTCCCAGACCTGCGCAACGGGTGAAGCCATGACCATGCAGGACAGGCGTCGGGCGCGGATGCGCAGTGGGATCGGCCTGGTCGGCACGATGCTCATGACGGCGGGCATCGCGGCGATCCTCTTCGCCTGGTGGGGCGTCGCGCACACCGGGTACGTGTTCGAGCAGATCCCTTACGTGGTCTCGGGAGGGATCCTCGGCGTCGGGTTGATCGGGGTCGGCGGGTTCCTCTACTTCGGGTCGTGGCTGACGAAGCTGGTGGAGGAGCAGCGGCAGACCACCTACGCGTTGTTGCAGCTGCTGGAGGAACGCGACTCGGAACGCGTCTAGGCAGGGTGCCGAAAGTCGTGTCCGTTACCCACCCGGCTGACCTGCGCGCATCCCCGATGGCGTCTGCAAGTACCACCAACTCAACATCGACAGGCACTTTCCTACTACCAACAGGGCCGTCCTGGCCTGCGAAGGTTCGGCGGATGACGAACTGATTGGCTGTAGTTGGCGGCGATTCGATCAAGAGTTGGCGGTACTTGCAGACGTCACTTGCCGCCAACGAGGCTAGAGGTTTCGGACAAGGTTTCTGGCCGGATGCTTAGCGCGCGGTGAGGGCGTAGGCGGGCAGCGGCACGTTGCCGCTGGTGCGCGCGGTCTGACGGAGCAGGTCCTTCGCCAGGCCGTCCGGTGCCTCCTGCAGTGCGATGGAGATCTCCCAGTCCGCGTCCTGCAACGCGCTGGTGTCCACGTCTACGATCTCGTCGACCTGCCAGCCGGCGCGGCCGAGCGCGGCGAGCAGGGTGGCGCGGGTGAGCGGGGCGCGGACGTTGCCGTCGGTCTCGGCCATGCGGTCCTGGGCCAGCACGGCCAGCAGGTGCGGGATCTGGTCGGGGCGAGCGGGTTCCGGGTTCCATTCGGCGAAGCAGAGCCTCGTGCCGAGTTCGCGGGCCTTCTTCAGGGTCCGTTCGAGCAGGTCGCCGGACGCGAAGTACCAGGAGCAGTGCGCGAGCACGACCAGGTCGTAACCGGTACCCGCCTCATCGGTCAGCACGTCCGTCTCGTAGCGCATGTCGACGCGGTCGCCGAGCGGGCCGTCGAGCAGGTGCCGCGCGGACTCGCCGACGGTGACCGGTGCGCCGTAGTCAGGTGGCGCGACGTCGGTGCCCACGACGCGGCCGCCAGGGCCGACCCGGTCGGCGAGCACGGCGGTCATGTCGCCCTGTCCGCAGCCGATCTCCAGCACCCGCGCTCCCTCGGGGATCTGCCAGGTGCGGGCCAGGTCGATGCGGTAGCGGGTCTGCACGACCTGGATGTCGGGGCTCACGGTCCAGGTCGCCATCAGGCGGGCGATCTCTTCGGCGTTCATCGGGGCGGACGTTAGGGCACGAAAGTGAGTTCCGCACCCCTTCATCCCAGGTGGACAGTCTGTGGGAGCGCTCCCATATTGCCTTATCGGACAAGGCGGACAGACCGTGTTCACACCCTTGAACCATTGGTCCAGACCAGTTAACGTGCTCGGCATCACGTTCCCCCTGCACGTGAATGGAGCAGCATGAAGAAGTTCCGCTGGCAATTCCTGACCATCGGCCTGGCTGTGGCCGCGGTGGTCGGAGGCGTCGTCGCCGCTCCCGCGAGTGGCGCGACCGGCGTGACGGCGGCGTTCACCAAGACGTCGGACTGGGGCAGCGGCTACGAGGCCAAGTACACGATCTCCAACAGCGGCGGGTCCGCGCTCACGTCGTGGACCGTCGAGTTCACGCTGCCGAGCGGGCAGTCGATCGCGTCGCTTTGGGACGGTTCGTACGCCGCCAACGGGCAGAACATCACTGTCCGCAACACCTGGAACGGCAACGTGCCGGTCGGTGGCAGCACGAGCTTCGGCTTCACCGTCCGCGGTTCCGGCGGCACCCCGTCGGACTGCAAGATCAACGGTGCGTCGTGCGACGGCAACGGCAACCCGCCGACGACCACGACCACCACGACGACGACGACCACGTCGAACCCGCCACTGCCCGGCACCGGCCGCGGCGCGCCCTACCTGTACCTGGGCTGGGGCAACCCGCAGAGTGCTACGGACGTCATGAGCCAGACCGGCGTCAAGTGGTTCACGCTCGCGTTCGTGCTGTCCAGCGGCGGGTGCACCCCGGCGTGGGACGGCCAGCGCCCGCTGACCGGTGGTGCCGACCAGCAGGCGATCAACGCCATCCGCGCGGCCGGTGGTGACATCGTGCCGTCGTTCGGCGGCTGGAGCGGCAACAAGCTGGGCCCGAACTGCTCGACCCCCGAGGCACTGGCCGGCGCCTACCAGCAGGTCATCAACGCCTACGGGTTGAAGGCGATCGACATCGACATCGAGAACTCCGACGAGTTCGAGAACACCGTCGTGCAGGACCGGATCATCACCGCCCTGCGGATCGTCAAGCAGAACAACCCCGGCATCCAGACGATCGTCACCTTCGGCACCTCGACCACCGGCCCGAACTTCTACGGCAACCGGCTGATCGACCAGGCCAAGGCTCTGAACGCGAACATCGACGTGTTCACGCTCATGCCGTTCGACTTCGGCAGCTCGAACATCCGCACCGACACCATCGGCGCGGCCACCGGGCTGAAGAACAAGCTCAAGTCGACCTTCGGCTGGAGCGACGCCGAGGCGTTCAAGCACGTGGGCATCTCGGGCATGAACGGCCTGTCCGACCAGCGCGAGCTGACCACGGTCGACGACTGGACCGCGATCCGCGACTGGTCGAAGGCCAACGGCCTCGGGCGACTGGCCTTCTGGTCGGTCAACCGCGACCGCGGCGGCTGCGACGGCCAGGTGGCCGCGCACTGCTCGGGCATCGGGCAGTCCGAGCTGGCGTTCACGAAGATCACCGCTGGTTTCTAGAAGGGTCACCGCTGGTTCCTGAGTGACCACGAGCCGTCAGCGCCATTTAATCGATGGCGCTGGCGGCTTACTCTTGGGCCATGCGACGACGACATTGATCTTCAACTGATCTGACCCGAACCGCGACGGCGTATGCGTGGTGTTCGCACCTCATCCCCATCTACGCGCTGTACGCGTTGCTCTTCGCCGACAACGGGCTGTCCGACGCCCAGATCTCGGTGCTGCTCGCCATCTGGTCGCTGACCGCGGTGGTCTTCGAGGTGCCGTCCGGTGCGCTCGCCGACCGGTTCTCGCGGCGCGGCTCTCTGGTGGTCGCCGGTGCGCTTCAGGCCGCCGGATACGCGACCTGGGTGGTGTTCCCGTCGTTCTGGGGTTTCGCGGCCGGTTTCGTGCTGTGGGGTCTCGGCGGGACGCTCACCTCGGGCGCGTTCGAAGCCCTGCTGTACGACGGGCTGGCGGCCAACGGTGACGAGGACCAGTACGGACGGCTCAACGCCAGGGTCGACACCATCGAGCTGATCGCTCAGGTGCCGGTCGCGGTCGTCGCCACCGCGCTGTTCTCCTTCGGTGGCTACGAGTTGGCGGGCTGGGTGTCCGTTGCGATGTGCCTCGGGTCGTCCGTGATCGCGCTCCGGTTCCCCGAACCCGAACGCGACTCCGAGGATGAGGAGCCTGGCTACTTCGCGACGTTGAAGGCCGGCCTGCGTGCGTCGGTCCCGATCAAACGTGCCGTGCTGGCAGTGGCTCTGGTGTACGCGCTCGACGCGTTCGAGGAGTACTTCACGCTGCTGGCCCAGGACTGGGACGTGCCGACGGTGTGGGTGCCGCTGGCGACCATAGGCGTGCCGTTGATGGGTGCGGCCGGTGCCTCACTGGGTGGACGACTGCCGTTCCGCGGCTGGGTGTTGTTCGCCTCGGGTGCTCTGCTGATCGTGGCCGCGTGGCTGGCGGTTCCGCCGGCGATCGTCCTGCTGGGACTGTTCTACGGGCTGTACCGGTTCGTGCTGGTGCACGTGGAAACTGAGCTCCAGCACCGGATCGAGTCCGATGCCAGGGCGACGGTCACTTCGGTTGCCGCCATTGGGTCGGAGTTCGTGGCGTTCGCGATCTACGGGTTGTGGGTGCTGGGATCCGCGGTGGCGGTCGGCGTGATGATCCTGGTGGTGGCACTGGTGATCTGGCGGAGGTGATCGAGGCTCCTGGCGTGGATCAGCACCCGGTCCGGGTGCAGCCGCAGAGCGTCGTCGAGGGTGTCCTCGGTGGCCAGCACGCCGAGCCTCGGGTTCGCGGCCTGCTCGCGGTATCGGGCGACGTGGCCGGTCTGATCGGCGAACACGAACAGGCCGTCGTCGTGCTCCGCCGCGAGGTCGGCGATCTCGGGGGAGCGGGTGCAGGCGTGCCAGATGTAGGGCCTGTTGGGCCACAGAGCTTTGAGGGTTGCGTAGTGCTCGATCGTGAGGGGCAGGCCGTACTCGATCTCTTTGCCGAACCAGCCGAACACCTTCGCCGTGTTGCCTCTGCCGAGCACCAGGTCTGTTCGACGAGGGGCCAGGAGGTCGAGGGTGGCGTACTCGGCGGCGATGCGGGCCGGGTCGTTCGTGGTGATCAGCGTGGTGGCGGTGGACAGCCGCAGGCGGGTCGTCCTCGCCGCGATGTGCGCGAGCAGCGTGGTGGGGGAGGACGAGTTGTAGGGCGGGTTGTGGTGCTCGCCGACCGCGAAGACGTCCAGGCCCGCGTGCCCGGCGTGTACGGCGAGTTCCACGATCTCGTGGGGTTTGAGGTCGCCTGGGGTGAACACGCCGATCTGCACGGTTTCAGTGTGCTCGGCGCAGGACCAGTGTCCACACGCCACCGGCGGCCGCGAGTGCTCCCGCCGTCACGAGGGCTGCCGGGATGCTGACGTTCGCGACCAGGCCGAGTGCGATGGGGCCGCCGCCGAGACCGATGTCGATGAACGCGCTGGCGGTGCCGGCCGCGGCGCCTCGCTGGTGCGGTTCGGCCGTGGCGAACACGGCGGCGAAGAAAGCGGGCGTGCTGAACGTGACGCCGGTGGCGAGCACGACACTGCCCGCGATGAGGCCGTGCGGCGTGGCGGACAGGACGAGACCGATCGCGATGACGCCCAGTGCGATGGCGCCGAGCGTCAGGGGTGGCACGCGGTCCGGGACGCGGGCGAACACCGTTCTGGACACGACGACGGTGGCGCCGTAGAGGAAGAGCGGGAGGCTGGTGTTCTCCAAGCCGGTCTCCTGGGCTCTCAGCGCGGCGAACGCGAGGAAACCGCCGGTGGCCGCCAGCGACGCGCACAGTCCGATGGCGGGCGGGATGGCGGCGCGGTGGATCAGGTTCGGTTTCGCGGTCGGGGACGGCGTTCCGGTTTCGCCCAGGAACGCGACCGCGACCGCGCTCGCCGCACAGAGTGCCGCGGCGGTGAGCCAGGCCGTGGGGAACGACCGTTCGGCGAGGAGCTCGCCCAGTGGCGGGCCGAAGGCGAGGCCCAGGAAGAGACCGAGGGAGTTGAGGCTGAGGGCTTCGCCGAAGCGGTTCGGCGGTGCGACGTCGGCCAGCGCGGCGAACCCGGCCACGGCGAACGCGGCTTCGGCGACGCCCAGCAGGAGCCGCAGGGCGAGGATCGTGGGCAGGTCGGTGGCGAGCGCGGTCAGGGCGAGGCTGATGGCGGCGAGAGCGGTGCCGGCGAGGAGCAGCGGCCTGCGGCCGATGCGGTCGGTGAGGCGGCCGGCGTACGGGCGGAGCAGAAGCGCGGAGACGGCGAAGGTTCCGAACGCGAGGCCTGCCGCGGCCTTGGTGCTCTCCAGCGGACCGGTGACGTAGAGCGGCAGGGTGTAGACCGCGATGCCCATCGCGGTGAAGTAGCCCAGGTCAGCGGCGGTGAGCAGGGCGAAGCGCGGGGTCAGCAGGCGCTCCATCGCATCAGGGTGCGCTAGGCGGTGCCGTTGCGCATCTCGGCCAGGAACGTGGCGAAGGTGCGCAGGCCGGGATGCAGGGCACGCAGGGTCTCGATGTCGACGGGCGGTTCCGCACGGTCACCGAACACCTTGCGCAGTTCCGGATCGTCCACCTGGATCTGCTCGTACGGCACGCCGATCAGCCGGGCGATCTCCAGCGGTGTCAGCAGGTCGCCGGCCAGGGTCAGCGACGAGCCGATGAACCGTCCGGGGTCGGCGAAGACCTGAGCGGCGACAGCGCCGATGTCGTCCACCGCGATCAGGTGGTAGCGGACCTCCGGGTGCAGCAGGTGGGTCAGCCGCGTCATGCCGGGCGAGTGGAGGCCGTCCATGAACGTCGTCGGCCGCAACACCGTTGTGGGCAGGCCGATGTCCGCGATGTGCTGCTCCACCTCCCACTTGCTGTCGAACGACGCGACGCCGGACTGGGAGGTAGAGGCCACGAGTGAGGCGTACACGAGGTGTGGGACGTCCGCGGCCAGGGCGGCGTCGGCGACGTTGCGGCCCCACCTGGTCTCCACGGCGGGGGAGTAGCCCTGCGGGGATCGGGGGTCGTGCGGCGCGGGCTGGACGCTGAACACCGCGTCGGCACCGGAGAACGCGCGCTGGAGCGAGTCCGGGGAGTCCTGGTCGGCCACGACGACGGCCGCGCCGACGATCTGCGCCGACGGGTTGCGGGTCAGCGCGCGGACGTCCCAGCCTGCCGCGACGAGGTGCCGCACGACCGCCCCGCCCTGCTTGCCGGTCGCCCCGGTCACCACGGCGGTCTTCATCATCTTCCCCCAGAAGGTTTTCTACAGAACTATCACGGATCTGGGGGTTGGTGCCGCCACCTGGCCGATTCCATCAGGCCCGGCGTAACGCCAGGATCTTCCGAACAGATCAAACTGCACAAGCTGGACAATCGCGGAGGCCGCCGTGCTCGTCGTACAGATCTTCCTGCCACTGGCGCTGGCCTTGGTGATGTTCGGCCTCGGTCTCACACTCACCACAGAGGACTTCGCCAGGGTCGCGAAGTACCCCAAGGCCGCGGTCATCGCGCTCGTCTGCCAGGTGATCGTCCTGCCGGCGATCTGCCTCGGGCTGGTGCTCGCGTTCGGGCTCAAAGGCGTGCTGGCGGTCGGCATGATGCTGCTGGTCGCGTCGCCGGGCGGCACGTCGGCGAACCTCTTCAGCCACCTCGCGGGCGGGGACGTGGCGCTCAACATCACGCTCACCGCGATCAACTCGGTGCTCGCGGTCTTCACGTTGCCGCTGGTGGTCGGGCTGAGCATGGCGCACTTCATGGCGGACAGCGCCGAGGTCGGGTTGCAGCCGGCGAAGTTCGTGCAGGTGTTCGCGATCGTGCTGGTGCCGGTCGCGATCGGCATGGTGGTGCGCCGCAAGTTCGAGGCGTGGGCGCTCAAGATGAACGACCCGGTGCGGATCGCGTCGGTCGTGGTGCTCGTGCTGGTCATCATCGCGGCGATCGCGCAGGCCTACCAGCAGCTGATCGACAACATCGCGACGCTCGGCCCGGTGGCGTTGCTGCTGAGCGTCTTCAGCCTGCTGATCGGCTACTTCGTGCCCAAGGCGTTCAACGTCGAGCGCAAGCAGGCGATCGCGTCCGCGATGGAGATCGGGATCCACAACGCCACGATCGCGATCACGCTGGCGTTGACGGTGTTGAACGACGAGACGATGGCGATCCCGCCCGCTGTCTACGGCGTGCTGATGTACGTGCCGGCGGCGGTGGCGGCACGGTTGTTGTCCCGCAACAGGACTGTGGCGCCCAATCCCGGGGTCTAAAGCGTTTGCCGGCGCCGCTAAGTTGATCGGTACATGCGATCAACAACCATCATCTTCGCAGCGGCGCTCGCCGCAACCACTTTCACGGCCCCGGCGCAAGCCGCAGGCGACATCATTCGCACCGACACGGGTCTCGTGTCGGGTGCCATCGTCGAGAACCAGCGCTCGTTCCAGGGCATTCCGTTCGCCGCGCCGCCGACCGGCGAGAACCGCTGGCGCGATCCGCAGCCCGCGAAACCCTGGCAGGGCGTCCTCAAGGCGGACAAGCCCGGTCCTCGTTGCGAGACCGACGAAGACTGCCTGCACCTCAACGTCACCGCGCCGCTGAAAGCCGCGAACCGGCCGGTCCTGGTCTGGATCCACGGCGGCAGCTTCACCAGCGGCGCCGGCTCCGACTACGGCGTGGACCAGTTGGTGCGCAACGGTTCTGTCGTCGTCACGATCAACTACCGGCTCGGCGCCTTCGGGTACTTCGGTTTTCCCGGGCTCGACGGATCGGGCGCATTCGGCCTGCGCGACCAGCAGGCCGCGCTCGACTGGGTGCGGCGCAACATCAGGCAGTTCGGCGGCAACCCGCACAACGTCACGCTGTTCGGCGCGTCGGCGGGTGCGCTGTCGACGTGCGCACAGCTGACCTCGCCGAAGACCAGCGGCCTGTTCCACCGGGCGATCATCCAAAGTGGACCGTGCCAGTTCGGTGTGCCGGCGGGCGAGAACAACGTCCAGCACACCTGGGTCAAGCGCGAAGACGTCGAACGAGTCGGCGCCCAGGCCTCGGGCTGTGCGGACATCGCGTGCCTGCGCCGGCTCACGGTCGAGCAGGTCCGAGCGCTGACACCGCAGTTCTCGTCGCCCGCGTACGGCACGGAAGCCCTGCCGGAGAACCCGATCACGGCACTTCGCGAAGGCCGCTTCCACCGGATCCCGGTACTCGCGGGCACGGCGCGCGACGAGTTCTCGGTGTTCGCCGCGATGTTCTACCCACCGCTGGACGCCGCCGGATACGAACAGGTGCTGACCGAAGGCTTCGGTGCGGCCAAAGCGAAACGGATCCTGGCCGCCTACCCGCCGCGTGGTGGCGACGAACGGGTGCCGCTCTCCGCGGCGCTCTCGGCCATGACCTCGGCCTGCCCCACCGCCGAGCTGCGCGCGCAGACGCACGCGTTCGGCTACGAGTTCGCCGAACCCGAGCCGCCGATGATCTTCCAGGGCATGCCGGACTTCCCGTACGGCGCCTACCACGGCTCGGAGCTGCCGTTCCTCATGCGGTACGCCGGTGTGGAACTCGCCGGGAAGCAGCAGAAGCTCTCCGACGAGATGGTGCGGGCGTGGACCCGGTTCGCGCGGACCGGACATCCCGGCTGGTCACGCCAGGACGTCCGGCTCTTCGCGACCGAGCAGGTCGCACCGGTGGACCACCGGTGCGACCTCTGGGCCAGCTAGCGTGGACTAGCTGGCGGAACCCCGTGGCGCGCGTCCGTGCGATTTGCCGGGCGCGCGCACGCTGTTCACCGTCGAGGTGTCGAAGGCGAACGTGATCACCGCGGTGGCGATCGCGTCGGCGTTGACGTCCAGCGCGGTCAGGTTCAGGTTCGACCTGTTGTCGCACGGCTGGTGGTAGCACGGGTCGAACGCGATACCCGCGGTCCCGCCGTACCTCGCCGCCTGCTCGGCGGTCTTCACGCCCTCGGCGCCGGTGAACAGGCCACCGGCCGGGATGTTGACCGCGATGAACGGGCCGTAGTCCGACCGCCCGGAGAATTCCGTGTCCTCCGAGGGCAGTCCTCGGTCGGCGTAGAACTTCTCGAAGACGTCCTCGATCTGCGCCGACCCCGGCGGGATCGGCACCGGGGCGGTGCCGCTCGAGTCGTCACCGTCGTAGATGCCGTAGAAGTGGTTCGGCGAGCCGACCATGTCGAAGTTCAGGTACAGCGCGATCTTGTCCTGCTCGGCCTGGGGCAGCGTGGCGACGTAGTGATCGGACCCGAGCAGGCCGGACTCCTCCGCACCCCACCACGCGAAGCGGACCTTGGCGTTGGTCTTGACCTTCGACATCTGGATCGCGGTCTCCAGCAGTGCGGCCGAGCCGCTGCCGTTGTCGTTGATGCCGGGCCCGTTCTGGACGCTGTCGAGGTGCGCGCCCGCCATGACGACGTTGTTCGCGTTGCCGTACTGGGATTCGGCGAACACGTTCCACGCGGTGCGCGTGTCGGTGATGACCTCGACCTTCACCCGGATCGTGGCGGGGGACAGGCTGACGAGCTGCCGGCCGACGTCGAACGTCGCGGAGACGACCGGAATCGTGAGACCGGTGGCGTCGCCGGTCGGGATCACGAGCCCGGTGCGGCCCGGCTGGCCCTCGTTGAACAGCACGACCGCCGAGGCGCCCGCCGCCTGCGCGTTGAGTGCCTTGACGGTGAAGTTGCACGTGCCGCGCTGGATCAGCGCGATCCTGCCGGGCACGAACCCGGCGAAGTCGCCGGACTCGCAACCACTGGAGCTGCTGGGCGCCGGCGTGGGCGGGAGCACCACGTCCACCGCCTGCGTGACGCCGGTGACGTCACCCTCCGCCCTGGGCACGAAATCGGTGTAGGTGAAGTCCAGGTCCTTGCGGTAACGGATGACGGTCGGTGCCAGCACGTCCAGCACGGAGTTGTCTTCCAGGTAGGTGAAGTCGAACGCCTGCACGGTCGGTGTGTAGCCGGCTGCGTTCAGTTGTCCCACCACGTAGTTCACCGAGGCCTGGTAGCCGGGCCGGCCCGCCGCGCGGTCGCCGTGCGTGTTCGCGATGGCCTGCAACGCGTCGAGGTGGCGCAGCACGCCGTTCAGCGTCACGGCCTTGCTGAGCTTGGCCGGCGAGTTGTTGTTGGGATCGGCGAGTACGGGGCCGGTCACGGCGAGTGGCAACACCAGTGCCAGAGCCGAGACCAGCGCGAGCCGTGTGCGCCGTGAACGTTGGGTCATCGGTATGCCTCCATGCGTACATCGCCGCCGAATGCATCCCCCCGGGTTCCTTATCTGTCCGATGTGTCGTGTGTTACACCGTTGCTACAGGAGGTGGGCCTGAAGATGTCGGCGTTGGACGTCGACCAACTCCTTGCGCTGGTGTGGATACCGTCTGGTTCGGCGCTAAACCGTTGGTACGGTGCCGGTGTGCAGCTTCGGTACAACTACCGTGTGTATCCGACGCAGGGTCAGCAGACCTGTCTGGCCAAGGCGTTCGGGTGTGCGCGGGTGGTGTTCAACGATGGGCTGCGAGCGCGCTTGACCGCACGGGAGCAGAGTTTGCCCCGCATCTCGGACGGCGAGCTGTCGAAGCGGGTCATCACCCTGGCCAAATCGAGGCCCGAGCGGGCATGGCTGGGAGAAGTCTCAGCGGTGGTGTTGCAGCAGGCCCTGGCGGATCTGAACACCGCCTACCGCAACTTCTTCGCCTCGACCTCAGGCAAGCGCAAGGGCCGGATGGTGGCGCCGCCGCGGTTCCGGTCCCGCAAGGACAATCGGCAGGCGATCCGGTTCACCGCCAACGCCCGGTTCAAGGTGCTGGGCAACGGACGGCTGCGCTTGCCGAAGATCGGCGATCTGGACGTGCGCTGGTCACGCGAATTGCCTGCCGAGCCCAGCTCGGTCACGATCGTGAAGGATGCGGCTGGGCGGTATTTCGCCTCGTTCGTCGTACAGACCGTCGGCCAGCCAATGACTGATGCTGGCTCGGAGGTCGGCATCGACCTGGGGTTGACCCATTTCGCGGTGCTTTCGGACGGCACGAAAGTGGCCGCGCCGAAGTTCCTGCGCCGGGCAGCCCGCAAGCTGCGTCGACTTCAGAAGTCCTTGAGCCGCAAGGTGAAGGGGTCGAACAATCGCAAGAAGGCCGTCGTCAAGGTCGCCCGGGCACACGCCCGAGTGGCCGATACCCGGCGGGACTGGCAACACAAACTGTCCACGGCGATCATCCGCGACAACCAAGCGGTGTACGTCGAGGACCTGTGCGTCGTCGGTCTTGGTCGCACCCGGCTGGCCAAGAGCGTCCACGACGCGGGGTGGGCCAGCTTCACCGCCATGCTGGAGTACAAAGCCGCCCGGTACGGGCGCACCTTCGCGCGGGTGGACCGGTACCACCCGTCCACTCGGATGTGCTCCGATTGTGGCCGCGTCACCGACAGGATGGCGTTGACGGTCCGATCGTGGAGCTGCTGCTGCGGAGCATCCCACGACCGGGATGTGAATGCCGCCATCAATGTGCTCGCCGCCGGACGGGCGGAGAGCTTAAACGACCGTGGAGCGCACGTAAGACCGGCACCTGTGCCGGCAGCGCGCCGGGAAGCGGTAATCCACCCAGGCGCTGCGCGTTTCAAGGGCAGCACGGAGGGAGTCCCCGCCCACTAGGGCGGAGAGAACGTCAATGGAGGTGGGTGTTTGTTCCGATTGCTGCAGACCGCTGTCCGCGTCGAACCTCTGGAAGGAGAGGGGCTCACCAACGTCCTGCACCTGGTGACGCTGGCTGACGGGCGCAAAGCCGTGCTGCGCCAGCCGAAGGTCGCGCGCGATCTGCCGAAGTTCGTGGTGCCCGGCGCTCCGGAGATCCTCGCGCACAACGGCCGCGGGGACGTGCTGGTCGAGTACGTCGAGGGCCGGACGCTCGCCGACGCGCTGCCGGTGTCCGACGAGGTCTGGCGCAGCATCGGCCTGGCGTTCCGCAAGATCCACCGGATCGGCCTGCTGCACAACGACGTGAACCTCTACAACATCATCGTCGGCGACGACCGCGCCACGCTGATCGACTGGGACAACCCAGGACAGGGCAACCCGCTCGACGAGCTGGCGGCGTTCGAGGAACACCTCTACCTGCACGGAACCGTTTTGCCCCAAGCGTTCTGGGTCGGCTACGGGCACACGCCCGACCTGAACCTGCTCAGGACCCACCGCATCGCCGGCTGCATCGGCTGGCTCGCGAGCGAGGACTGGCAGGAGTGGGAGCAGGACAGGACGCTCAAACCGGAGATGCTGGCCAGGGTCCGGAACTGGCGGCGGCTGCTCGCGCGGTGGCTCGCCGACCAGTTCCGGACGGCCATCCTGGAAAGTGACGGTCCAGCGGCTCAGGGCTCAGCGGCTGAGGTTGCGGTACTTCAGCACCGACAGCGGCCAGAAGATCGCCACGAACACCGCAGGCCACAGCACAGCCAGTAGCAACGAGTGCTGCGCTGCCCACGAGTCGCCGCCGACGCCGGGGTTGCCGAACAGCTCACGCGCCGCCGCCACGGTGGACGACAGCGGGTTCCACTCCGACACCAGCCGCAGCCAGCCCGGCATCAGCTCCGGCGAGACGAACGTGTTCGCGAACATCGTCAGCGGGAACAGGAACATCCACGACGCCTGCGCGGCCTCCGGCTTCACCAGCAGGCCGAGGTAGATGCCGACCCAGACCAGGGCGAACCGCAGCCAGAGGAACAGCGCGAACGCCACCAGCGCGTTGAGCAGCCCGTCGTGGAACGCCCAGCCCATCACCAGCCCGCACAGCGCCAGCACCAGCAGCTCCAGCGAGGAGTTGACCAGGTCGGCGATGCTGCGCCCGGCCACCACACCGGTCTGCGACATCGGCGAGGCGCGGAACCGGTCCGTCACGCCCCGGTCGGCGTCCATCGACACCATCATCATGGTGGTGCCGACGCCGAACGCGATGGTCTGGCCGAACATGCCGGGCAGCAGGAACTCGATGTAGTTCCCGCCGCCGAACACGTTCATCGCGCTGCCGAACACCAACCCGAAGATCAGCACCGAGATGATCGGGTAGGCCAGGTTCGCGAACACCCTGACCGGCTCGCGCAGCCAGTGGATCAGGTCCCGCTTGGCGACGATCCACGAATCGACCGCCGCAAACTTGATCGCGTTCACGCCCGGACCTCCGCAACCGAGTCGTCCGACACGGCCTTGTGCCCGGTGATGGCCAGGAAGACCTCGTCGAGCGTGGGCCGCCGCAACGCGATGTCCTCGGCTTCCACGCCCTGCGCCGCGAGCGCCGACGTCACCCGCGTCAGCGCCGCCACCCGGTCGGCCACCGCCGCGCTCACCCGGAACCCGTCGGGGTCCACCTCCGCGTCCGGTCCGAGCACGTCCCGCACGACCGGCAGCTCCTCGGCCGTGCGGACCACGACCTCGATCCGGTCGCCGCCGAGCTTGGACTTGAGCTGGTCCGGCGTGCCCTGCGCGGCGACCCGGCCGGTGTCCATCACGACGATCTGGTCCGCGAGCTGGTCGGCCTCGTCCAGGTACTGCGTGGTGAGCAGCACCGTCGTCCCCTCCGCGACGACCCGCTTCACCTCCCGCCAGACCTCGCCGCGGTTGCGCGGGTCGAGGCCGGTCGTCGGCTCGTCCAGGAACAGCACCGACGGCCGCTGGATGAAGCTCGACGCCAGGTCCAGGCGCCGCCGCATGCCGCCCGAGTACTGCTTGGCGCGCTTGTCCGCCGCGTCGGTGAGCCCGAACTGCTCCAGCAGCTCATCGGCCCGAACCGACGCCTGGCGCTTGGTCAGGTGGTAGAGCCGCCCCCACATCACCAGGTTCTCCTTGCCGGTCAGCACGTCGTCGACCGTCGACTGCTGGCCGTTCAACGCCACCTGCCGGCGCACCTGGGGCGCCTCGCGCGCCACGTCGAAGCCCGCCACCTCCGCGCGGCCGCCGTCCAGGCGCAGCAACGTGGCCAGGATGCGCACCGCCGTCGTCTTGCCCGCGCCGTTCGGGCCGAGCAGCCCGCACACCGTTCCCGCTGGTACGGCGAGGTCGAACCCGTCCAGCGCCGCCTTCTTGTCGAACACCTTCCGCAGGCCTTCCGCGAGCACCGCGTGTCCCACGCCTTCACCCCCGTGATCTAACTGCTTACGTTGTACACCGGGTGTACGTTGTACACGGTTCTAGGATTCACATGCAAGCTGGTTGTGAAGGGGGCTGGGTGAAGAGCGATCGGAACCGGAGCGTGCGGTTGTTGTGGGAGCCGCCGGCCGAGCCGACCAGGGGGCCGAAGGCGGCGCTGAGCCAGTCGCGGGTGGTCGAGGCGGCCATCAAGGTGGCGGACGCCGAGGGTGTCGACGCGCTCACCATGCGCCGGGTCGCCGAGACGCTGGGCTTCACCACCATGTCCCTGTACCGGCACGTGCCGGGCAAGTCCGAGCTGCTCGACCTGATGGTCGACGCGGTGTGGGGCGAGACCGAGAGCACGCCGAAGGGGCCGTGGCGCGACGGGCTCGACTTCTTCGCGCGGCAGATGTGGGCGATGTACTGCGCGCACCCGTGGATGCTGCAGCTGACCACCTCGCGGCGGATGCCCGGCCCGCACGCCATGGCCCGCCAGGACGCGGCGTACGCGGCCGTCTCCGAGCTCGGCCTGCGGTCGGAGGAGATCGTCGCGGTGGTGACGGCGGTCGCCCAGTTCGTCGACGGCGTCGGCCGGACGATGGCGGACCGCGTGCAGGCCGAACGGGAGACCGGCGTGTCCGAGGAGGACTGGTGGAACGGCCGTGAGTCGCTCTGGGAGCACTTCACGCCGGACCGGCTGCCGATGATGACCCACATCTGGAACACGGGCGGCTTCGAGCGGCCGCTGAACGAGTTCGAGTTCGGCCTCGCACGCGTACTGGACGGCCTCTCGGTGTTCATCGAGGCCGAGGAACGACCGCAGGTTCGTCGAGAGACGTGCCTGTAGCCATTCGAGACACTTGAGTCGTCCGATCGAGTGAAAAGCGCTGCTCAGGTAGGCTCTGAACGGTAGCCGCGCGGTTACGTAATGCCATTGTTATGAGCAATCAGAATGAACTCGTTCGCAAACTGAACCAACCCCTCCTATCTGCCCGTTTTCCTTGTGACACCGTTTCGCCGCGGGGGTCGAATCGGGACGACGAGGAGGTCGTATGACAGCTGGCGCGCACGACGCGGTCACCCTTGGCTGCTACGCGCTCGGCGTTCTGGACGCGCACGAGAGTCTTGGCGTGGAGCAGCATCTGAGGGACTGTCCGTCCTGCCGTGCGCAGGTCGCCGACTTCCATCGGATCCGCAGGGTGCTCGACGAGATACCTCGGGAAGCATTCCTGCACGAGCTCGAACTCGAAGCCGACCTGCCCAAGCCTTCGGATCTGGTGCTGCAGCGCACGCTGCGACAGATCCGGAACGAGTCCGTCATCCCGCAGCCGCGGGTGGCAGATCTTCGTCCTAGAGCCAGTCCAGTGCCGGTGGAGGACCTTCCCGAACCGCAGCACGCCAAGGCCCGGCGCTGGCCGGGCTACCTCGCCGCCGCGGCTGTCGCCGCGGTGGTGGCGTTCGGTGGTGCCGCGGTGCTGATGCAGAACCAGGCACCGGGGACCAGTGTCGCGTCGACTCGCACGGGCGAGGCGACGGCGGGCGGGATCAAGATGGTGGCGGAGATCGCGCCGTCGTCGCAGGACCGCTACCTGGTCACGGCCAACATTGACGGTCTACCGGTCGCGCAGAAGTGCAAGCTGATCGTGGTCGGGATGGACGGCACGAAGACCGAGGCCTTCGTGTGGACCACGACCGAGAAGCAGCGGGTCGACGGCTCCAAGGTGCGGGGCGTGGTCAGCGTGTCACCGGACAAGGTGAAGTCGATCTCGGTGGAGAACGCGGAAGGCAAAGCGTTCGTGGTGGCGAACCTGTGAGCACGTAAACGCTGTAAGGACAGAAACGAGCAAGGGCCCGGATTCGAACCGAATCCGGGCCCTTCTCACACTCTTCTTACATTGGTGTAATTCAGACAGCCTGCAATGTGAGCCATGCTCCCACCACGATCACCATCGCGGCTGTGCCGACGGGTGCGTAATGCGAGAGCGCGCGGGTGGCACGACCGTCCAGGAATTTCTCCACGCGTTCCCGCGCCTTCACGAGCAGCAGTCCGACAGCGGTGAGCGTGGCGGCCATGCCGAATCCGTAACCGACGACCAGCAGGACGCCGAACCACGTGCGGCCCAGTGCCATGGCGCCGAGGAGCACGACGAGCGCGGACGGTGACGGAACCAGGCCGTTGGCAGCGCCCATGCCGATCAGGCTCGCGCGGCTGTACCCGTGGCCGTGCCCATGACCGTGTCCGTGGCCATGACCGTGCCCATGTCCGTGGCCGTGCCCGTGACCATGGCCGACGCCGGCCAGCGCTGGTTCGCGGGTCGTCGACAACGCGGACCGCAGCAGCATCACGCCGATCACCGCGATCAGCAGACCGCTGACCAGCCCGAGCCAGCGCAGCACCTGCTCACCGGCCAGCGCCGACGACGCACTGATGACCAGGCCGAGGACCAGCACGCCACCGGTGTGCGTGGCCGTGACCGAGGCGCCGACGATGAACGCGTCCCGCGGCCTGCCCTGACGACCGGCCAGGTAGGCGGCGATGAGCGTCTTGCCGTGACCGGGCAACGCCGCGTGCGACGCGCCGAGCAGCAACGACAGCAGAAGCGCGAGAAACCCGAGCCACGGCGTGAGTTCGTCGCTGCCCAGGATGTCGTTCAAAGCCGACGCGGTGACGCTCAACGACTGGATGGGGGATCCGGACGCCTTCTTCGGCTCCGATCCGCTGCCCGGTTCGGCGGTGAAACTGACCGAACGGACATCCATCGGGTTGCTGAGCAGGTCTTCCGGATACGTCCGCAGCTCGTTGCTGACGCTCTCGGTCGGCACCTGCGACTCGGCGAGCCTGATCCCGGTGCCGGCCGCGGTGATCTCCCGCCAGCCCACCCTGTCGACGTTCGACTCGTCGCGGAACTCGAGCTTGGCCGGCCTGTCGAGGTCGACCTTGGCGGTGAACTCGCAGACCAGCCTGGTGGTGATCAGATCGGCCTGGCCGACCGGGTGTTCCTTGATGGCGCTGGAGAGCGACCACGAGATCTGCCTGCCGTCCACCGTGGACCGGTCGGTGCGCGAGACCTCGTCACACCACTGCCGGGCGTCGCGGGTCTTCAGGTTCTCCTGCAGCGTCGGGATCTCCGCCACGTCGACCACGGATCTGAGGTCGACGCGGTCGGGGTGCAGGTGCAGCCCGTGGTAGTGGTTGACGCTGAAGTTGCCCAACGGGTGCGCGGACGCCTCACCGTTGATGAAGAAGATGCCTGCCAGCAGCAGGGCGACGACCAGGACGGGCCGGACGACCCAGCCCGACAGACTCACCGGCCGCCTCGCAGTTCAGCGAGCTTGCGACCCGCCTTCAGCGACTGCAGAGGGGAGAAGTTCGCATTCAGCCGCAACGCCTGCACCAGTGCTTCCTGTGCTTCCGCGACCCGGCCGAGCGCGGCCAGGATCATGCCGCGGTGGTAGGAGAACGTGGCGTTCTGCCAGCCCAGCGCGACGGCCCGGTCCGAGTAGCTCAACGCCTCCGCGTCGCGGCCGTTCACGTGCAGCGCCCAGGCCATGGCGTCGGCCACGAAAACGCTCTGCCGGCGGCTCCACTCGGCTTCCGCACGGCGCAGCGCCTGCATGCCATCACCGCGGTCGGCGGCGACGAGGGCCGCGGCCAGATCGTCGGAAGCACCCTGTGACTCCATCAGTCGCTGTTGCTCGGACAGCACGTCGTACTGCCTGGCGGCCTCTTCCTGCTTGCCGTTGGCCTCCAGCAGCTCCGCGTACTCCTGCAGGTACTGCGGCAGCGGCGCACGGGCCACGAGCCTGCGGTAGGCGTCCAGCGCCACCGGGGCGTCGCCCCGTGCCGCCTCGACCTTCGCCATGCCTTGAGTGAGAGTCATGTCGTCTCCTCTCGCCGCCAGTCCCTGCGCGTAGTGCTGAGCGGCTTCGTCGAGCCGGTTGTGGTCGAACGCGAGTTCGCCCAGCCGGTAACGGCAGAACGCGATCTCCTCGGGCGTCGCGGCAGCGGTCAGCGCGCGCGTCATCGCGTCGCGGGCGCCGTCGACGTCGCCGTGGAGTTCGAAGTGGAAGGAAGCGCGGGCGAACGACGCTGTGTTGGGCTTGAGGTCCAGCATCTTCTGCACCGCGTCCTGCGCGCCCGCGTCGTCGCCCAGTTGCGTCAACGCGTCGGCCAGCACGCCGTACGCCTCCGCGGAGGACGGCAGGGCGGCAATCGCTTTGTTCGCCCAGCCGCGGGCGGCGGGGAAGTCGTGGCGGGCGTTGGCCAGCGTGCCCATGCCGATGGCGGCCAGGCCCGTGTCACCCGCGTTCTTCAACGCGCCTTCCGCCTTGGCGTAGTACGTCGGGTCGGCTGTCACGCGCGCCAGCTCCACATAGGACGAACCGAGCTGCGCCCAGGCGTTCTTGTCCTGGGGCAGTTCGTGGAGGCGCTGCTGCAGCTGGTGCACCACGCGGTGCATCTGGTTCTGCTGCGCCACCGCGGGAACCACGTCGGTGACAGGGGGCGCGCCCCCGGCCCTGCTGTCGGCAGGACCGGAGGCGGCGAGGTAGGCAAGCGCCGCGGTGACCAGGAGAACCACCGCGACGGCCTGCCGTTGTTGGTACTTCACTTCGAGTGCGACCCGTACTTGCGGATCGATGCCTGACGCTTGCGCCACAGGAAGAAACCGGCGCCGAACACGAACGCCGAGCCCACCGCGGTGGTCATCGCCATCGGGTCCAGGTTGCCGATCTTGCCGACCGGGTTGACCGCGACGTCGGCCGTGGTGCCCGAGGCGTTGACGGCCGTGCCGTTGCGGGGCAGCCCCACGTACGGGAAGTTCGCCTCGAACGGCTGGTCGTTCGCGTCGACCTTGTCACCCGTGGCGAGCGCGTCGACGAGCTTGCCGGACGCCGCGGCACCCTCCATCGCCTGGACGGCGATGTCCACCACGTCGTCGGTGAGACGACGGCCGTTGGGGAAGCCCTGCGTGTCACCGGCGAGCAGGCCCAGGCGGTTCGGCTGCGGGTTCGGGTCGATCATCATGTTCAGCCGCAGCATCTCCGACGGGCGGAACCGCTTCGGGTCCACGTCGGCGTTGTTGACCTGCGAGTTGAGGTCCGCGTTGATCTGCCCGCCGAGCTTCTTCGTGATGCCGGTCAGGAAGATCTCCGCCAGGTCGTCGCGCTGACCCTGCGGTGCCGGGATCTTGTAGATCGCCTCGATCAGCTTCGGCAGCTCCGGGTTCACGACCCGGTCCACCAGCTCCTTCACGCCGGCGTCCTGGTCGGGGCGCAGGCCGTTGAACGCGTCCTTGAGACCCGCGGGGGCCACGACCTCGTTCACCAGCGGGTTGCCCAGGCGGGACACCTGCACGAAGTCGCCCTGCGCCTCCGCCTTGCCCGGCGAGAGCTTGAGCGAACGGCGCTGCGTGGTGCTCCAAATGCCGATGTTCGGGTTGCGGTGCGCGTCGTTCTTGAGCGCCAGCGCCTGCTTGGGCAGCTGGATCGCGATGGTGTTGACGTTGTAGCCGCGCAGCGTGTCCTGGCCGACCTCGCTCAGGTTGCCGCCGTAGAGCAGGTCGAACACCCGCAGGTCGGCGAAGAAAGCGTCCTCGGACGGTCCGACGTAGACCTTGCCGCCACCGGGGATCTGCACGCTCGCCTGGTCGCGCAGCTTCTTGAAGTCCGGCATCGACGCGGGACCGTTCGGTGACGGTGCCACCGGTGCGTCCTTGACGAGCTGGACCTTCTGGCCGTTCTCGTAGATGGCCTCGATGCTGTAGCGCTGCCGGAACAGCAGGTTCTCGTCGTCGAGCGAGTCCACGACACCGTTGGCGTACAGGAACGTGGTGTTCTTGCGCCGGTCGTCGTTCTGGAACTGCCAGCGCAGGACGACGTCGGCCTTCGCGTCACCGTCGTTGTCGATGTTGAAGTCGTACTGCGCGTCCTCGGCCCACGGGAAGAAGTTGGGGCCGCCGTTGGGTTCCTGGAACCCGGACCAGTTGCCGACCAGCGTCACGGTGTCCTTGTGGTCAGGACTCACGAACGCGTAGAGGTCCGTGTTGTCCACGGCCGGATCACCCGCGATGAGCGGTGCCTCGCGGTGTGACGAGGCAGTGGCGTTGGTACCGCCGAACATGGCCGCGTTGAGCAGTGTGGCGGCCACCAGCGCGGCCGCAGCCACCTGGCCGCGCCGACCGCTGAGGGCGTGCGGTGATGACATTTCTGGACAACCTTTCGGAGAAATGATTCAGGCCCAAGGGTTAGGCGCTGTGCATCAGCAGCGACGGTTCGCTGGAATGGCTTGCGTGAACGGCGTGGCTTGTCCACCTCGCTTGAGTGAAGTCGCGGATGCCTTCGACGAGTCGTTCGACGTCCTGCTCGGGCCGGACGACCAGCCGGGCGAACTTGCTGGTCATGCCGAGCTTGTTGCCGCATTCGCGGATGAAGACCTGGTGCTTGGCCAGCAGGTGGTCGCGCAGTTCGCGGCCGTCCATCCCGCCGCCGAGCTTCACGAACAGGAAGTTCGCCTGCGACGAGTAGACGGTCAGGTCGGGGATGCGCGACAGCTCCATGCCCATCCGGTAGCGGTCACGGCTGAGCAGCCGCAGGCTCTCGGCGTATTCCGCCTCGTGCTCGGCGAGCATGAACACAACGGTTTCCGCGAGAGAGTTGAGGTTCCACTTCGGCAGCGTCTTGCGCATCTTCCCGGCCAGTCCCGGGTTCGCGACCAGGTAGCCGAACCGGATGCCGTGCAGACCGAAGTTCTTGCCGAGGCTCTTCAGCACGACCACGTTGGGCCGGATGGACGCCTCAGCGGCCACGGACGGGTTGCGCTCCACCTCGACGAAGTCGATGAACGACTCGTCGATCACGATCAGGTCGAGGTCGCTGAGCTCGTCCATGAACCGGACGATCTCCCGGCGCGGCAGGTAGCCGCCGTCGGGGTTGTTCGGGTTGCAGATGACCGCGACCCTGCTGCCCCGCGTGCGGATGAACTTGATGTACTCGTCGATGTCCAGCTCGAAGTTGTTGCTCTCCTGGAGCAGGAACATGTCGACGCGCTTGTTGCTCTCCATCGGCTGGTCGGTCCACCGGCCGAAGGTGGGGATCGGGATCGCGATGCTCTCGTGGATCCACAGGTGGTCCATCCACGTGATGAGCTCGGTCGAGCCGTTGGACATCGCGAGCGTCGCCGGGTTCAGACCCAGCACCTTGGACAGCTGGTCAGCGATCTTGCTGGAGTCGCTCGGGTAGAACTTGAGCACCGACTCCAGGTTCTTCGACAGCTCCTCGAACATCTCCGGCGTCGGGAAGTACGGATTGCACGGGATGCAGAAGTCCACGAGCTCCCCGGCACCGGTCCGCGACAGCTCGAAGTAGGACGGGCTGTGCGCGGTCTGCTGGAAGAGACCCGAGTCCACACCATGCCGCACGCGACCACTCCGTCCTTCGATCCGTTACCGACAACGGGGCATACGTGCCGATGTTCATCCCGGTTCACGGGTCAGTTTCGGGAAGGTCTCGGAACGGTCTCGTACGCAACCCTGCGTAGTCCGATGCATCGTCTGATCGGACGCGGTTCGCCCCGGTGATCGAGACGCTCTAGCCGACATGGTCGATCGAGGGGGTCGTGATGCTGGGGAAGTTGCTGCTCGCGGTGTCGTTGCTGATGCCGGCGGAGCCCGCTGGACTGACTGTCCACACCGGACAGATCGACGGCGCGGAATACCGCGTCGAGGTTCCATCCCGTTGGAACGGAACGCTTTTGCTGTACAGCCACGGCACCTATCCGGCCGGCTACACCCCGCGGATCGAGATGGCGTCGCGGCCGGCGGCGCGCGACGAGCTGCTCGCTCGTGGATACGCTCTCGCGGCCTCCCGCTACCGGGTTCCGCACGGGCACGCGATCCCGGACGCGCTGCGTGACCAGCCCGCGCTGGTGTCCTGGTTCAGCCGCGAGGTCTCGAAACCCCGGCGCGTCATCGCCTGGGGGTCCTCTTTGGGCGGATTGACCTCGGTGATGCTGGGCGAGCGGTCGCGGTTCGACGGCGTCCTGGCGATGTGCGGGGCGCTCGGCGGGGCCGTCATGCGGTCCAACCAGCTGCTCGACCTGGGGTTCGTGTTCCGGACGCTGCTGGATCCCGGGTTGCAGGTCGCCCGGATCTCCGACCCCGCGGCGAACGAGACGCGGGCGGTCACGGCGATCGATTCGGCGCTGACGAGTGCTCACGGACGGGCCCGGCTGGCGTTGGCGAACGCCGTAGCGGGTATCCCGGCCTGGTCGCGGGTGCACGAGCCCCGTCCTTCCGAGGTGGTCGACGCCGTGACGCAGGCGGCCGTTCACGACCGAACGCTCGCGCGCTCCCTGGCGTGGGGGAGTGGACGGGCCGACATCGAGACCCGCGCCGGCGGCAACCCGAGCTGGAACACGGGTGTGGACTACCGGGTGTTGCTGGAGCGGTCCTCACAGAAGGAACTGGTGCTGGCGGCCTATCGGGAGGCGGGCGTGTCGTTGAACGACGATCTGGCGGCCCTTGGAGCGGCTCCACGGGTCACAGCCGATGCTGCCGCCGTGCGCTGGCTGCACTCGTTCGGTGATCCGTCCGGCCGTCCTCAGGCGCCGGTCGTGACGCTGCACGCGCTCGGTGACCCGACGGGCGTGGAGCACACCGGTGCGTACCGCGGACGTGATGTTCGCCAACTGTTCGTCAACCGCGCTGGACACTGCATGCACACGGCAGCCGAGGAACTCGTCGCTCTGCGTGTCCTGGAAGACCGGATCTCGTCCGGGCGCTGGCCGGCCTCCGACCTCAACGCCCTCGCTGGTCAGTACGGCCCTGAGATGCGGGTACTCCAGGACTGGACCACGACTCCACCCCGCGAGGAGACCGTGGCGCCCGGCTTTGTGACGCACCACCCAGGGCGGTTTCCACGTCCTTGACGGGCGTCCTGCGAAAAATTGTCGGTCCGTGCGGATACCCTGCTGGCAGTCCGCACACAACCTGGGAGAAATACCCGTGACCGCAGAGACCCTGTACGGGGCCGACGACCTTACGCATCTAGAAGGTCTGGAGGCCGTCCGCAAGCGGCCCGGCATGTACATCGGGTCCACCGACAGCCGGGGCATCAACCACCTCTTCAGCGAGATCGTCGACAACTCGACCGACGAAGGCGTCGCGGGCCACGCAACGAAGATCGTCGTCACGCTGCACGCCGACGGCAGCGTCCAGGTCGACGACAACGGCCGCGGCATCCCGACCGACGTGCACGCGAAGTCCGGTCTGTCCGGTGTGGAACTGGTGCTCACGAAGCTGCACGCCGGCGGCAAGTTCGGCGGCTCCGGCTACAAGACCTCCGGCGGCCTGCACGGCGTCGGTGCCTCGGCCGTCAACGCCCTCTCGCACCGGTTCGACGTCACCGTGCGGCTCGGCGGCAAGGTGCACGAGATGTCGTTCGCGCACGGCGTTCCCGGCGTTTTCGACGGCCCCGGCCCGAAGGCGAAGTTCACCCGCCAGGCCGGTCTCCAGGTCACCGGCAAGATGAAGCGGGGCGAGTCGACCGGCACCTCGATCCGCTATTGGTACGACGCCCGCTACTTCGAGAACAACGCCGCGCTGGACGTGGAAGCCGTCCGCACGAAGATGCGCAACACGGCGTTCCTCGTCCCCGGCGTCACCTACGTGCTGAAGACGGCGCTGGAAGACTCGATCTCCGAAGAGATCTTCCACTACCCCAACGGCCTCACCGACATGGTCGACTACCTGGCCCCGTCCGGCGACCGCGCCGTCTCCGGCACCCTGGTGATCACCGGCTCCGGCACCTACTTCGAGAACGCCGCCGACCAGAACGGCGTGATGCGGTCCAAAGTGGAGCGACAGGCCGAGGTCGAGGTCGCACTGCGCTGGGGCACCGGCTACGAACGCACCGTCGAGTGCTTCACCAACACCATCCGCAACATGCACGGCGGCACCCACCGCCGCGGTTTCGACCGCGCGGTGCTGAAGTCCGTCCAGGACGCCATCTCCAAGACCCGCGGGCTGCTCAAGCCCAAGGAGGACATGCCGACCCTGGACGACGTGCTGGAGGGCATGACGGCCGTCATCCACGTCCGCATCCCCGAACCGCAGTTCACCTCGCAGACCAAGGACGAACTGTCGACCGCCGGCATCACCAAGGTGCTGCAGGGCATCGTCGACCAGCAGGTCCGCGCGTGGACCGAGGACCGCAAGACCAAGGTCGAGGCCAAGACCGTGCTGCAGAAGGTCGTCGACGCCTCGCGCGTCCGGCTGACCCAGAAGCAGCAGAAGGACGCGGCGCGCCGCAAGACCGCGCTCGAGGGCGCGGCGATGCCCGCCAAGCTCGTCGACTGCCGCACGACCGGGGTGTCGCGAAGCGAGCTGTTCCTCGTCGAGGGCGACAGCGCGCTCGGTTGCTTCACCGCGGAGACGCAGGTCGCGCTGGCCTCGGGCAAATCGATGTCGTTCTTGGACCTTGTCGAGGACTGGCAGCGAGGCGTGACGCACTTCGGCTACGCGACCAACAAGGCCGGCCGCGTCGTCGTCGTTCCGCTGGTCGAGCCGCGAGTGACGAAGAACGACGCGCCGCTGGTTCGCGTGACGCTGGACAACGGCGAGTCGGTGCGATGCACGCCTGACCATCTGTTCCGGCTGCGTGACGGCTCTTACCGCCGCGCGGACGCCCTGCAACCCGGCGACTCGCTGATGCCGCTGTACCGGTCGGTTTCCTCGAAGGCTGAGGGGCACAACCTCGACGGCTACGAGCGGGTTTGGATGAACGACCGGCAGGAGTGGGTCTACACCCACTACTTGGCCGATGCGTACAACTTGCGCCACGGCTTCGACAGTGCTGAGGACGGCAACGTTCGTCACCACGTCGACGTGAACAAGCGGAACAACGACCCTCGCAACCTCAAGCGGATGACTTGGGAAGACCACGCAGCACTGCATGCCGCGATGATGGGCGAGCACGTGCACGCCGGCTATCGCGCATGGCTTGCTGCCGGTGGCAACGAGTTCAAGTCCGCGATGTTGTCCGAGCAGTGGAAGAACCCGGAGTTCCGGGCTTCCTGCCTGGCCAGGCTCGCGGAGCGGAACCAGGATCCGGAATTCCGTGCTCGCATCGAACAGGGCTTCCAGGACTGGTACTCGTCTCTCAGCGACGAAGAGAAGGCCGCGTACGCCGAGCGCATGCGTTCGTTGCAGGCCGATTACTGGGCAAAGCCCGAACACCGCGCAGCAGCTGCTGAGCGGGTGCGTGCGTTCTTCACACGGCCAGGCAAGCGTGAAGAGTGGCGTGAGCGCTCTTTGGCGCAATGGCAGGACGAAGCGCTGCGCGCATGGCGTTCACGCACGACGGTCGACCAGTTCTCGGATCCCGCAGAGCGGCAGCGCCAGCGTGACGCGGTTGTCGCCTGGCACGAGAACAACCCGGAGTTCGGTCGCGAGCACTCGGCACGCATGAAGGAGCGGATGGCCGACGCTTCGACCGGCCACCTGAAGAAGGTCCAGGAGGGCCGTCGCCGGTACGTGCAGTCGACTCCGCGCGCCGAGCGGGTCGCCAAGCAGGTCGAAGGCCGTCGGATCGCCGCGCTCAAGCGGATAGCGCCGATGCTGGACACGCCGTCGAACTTCGAGCTCGCGTTGTCCTACGAACTCGATCGCAAGGCGAACGCGAAGACCGGCCTGAAGTTCCTGAAAGTGCTGGCGCACTACGACGACGACTTCGCCAGGTTGCGCGAAGCGGCGTCGATGGTGAACCACTCGGTCGCTTCCGTGGAGGCATTGCCGGAGCGGGAAGACGTCTACGACCTGACCGTGGACGGCTACCACAACTTCGCTCTCGAAGCCGGTGTGTTCGTCCACAACAGCGCACGCATGGCGCGTGTGTCTGAGTACCAGGCGCTGCTTCCGTTGCGCGGCAAGATTCTCAACGTGCAGAAGGCCTCGCTGGCGGACACGCTGCGCAACGCCGAGATCGCGTCCATCGTCCAGGTCCTGGGCGCCGGCACAGGTCGCACGTTCGACGTCTCGCAGATGCGGTACGGCAGGGTGATCCTGATGGCCGACGCGGACGTCGACGGCAGCCACATCCGGACGTTGCTGATCACGTTGTTCGCCAAGTACATGCGGCCGGTGATCGAGGACGGGCGGCTCTATGCCGCGATGCCCCCGTTGCACAAGGTGATGACCCGCGGCCGCAACTCCGAGACGCACTTCACCTTCACCCAGCGTCAGATGGAGCAGAAGGTCGCGTCGCTGGAGAAGGCGGGCAAGCAGGTCGTCACGCCGGTGTCGCGGTTCAAGGGCCTGGGTGAGATGGACGCGGACGAGTTGTGGGACACCACGATGAACCCGGTCACCCGCCTCGTCCGCCGCATCACCATGGACGACGCCGAAGCCGCCGAGGAAGCCCTCGAACTGCTGATGGGCGAGAAGGTCGAGCCGCGCCGCAACTGGCTCGTCGAATCCGCCGCACGGGTCGACCAGTCGGCCATCGACCTCTAAGCCTTCCAGCGCTTCTAAGCCTTTCTGAGACAGACGGAGTTACGAAGTCATGGCACGCCGCAAGGGACCCACGACCAAGGTCGACCCCGCCGCGTTCGACCGGGCCGGCGCCCAGGTGCTCGACAACCCGCTCAAGACGGAGATCGAGGACTCGTACCTTGAGTACGCGTACTCGGTCATCCATTCGCGGGCACTGCCGGACGCGCGGGACGGCCTCAAGCCGGTGCACCGCCGCATCCTGTTCTCGATGCACGAGCAGGGTTACCGGCCCAACCACGCCTACGTGAAGTCGGCCCGTGTGACGGGTGACTGCATGGGCAAATATCATCCGCACGGTGACACGGCGATCTACGACGCGTTGGTCCGCCTGGCACAGGACTTCAGCCTCAACGAGCCGCTGATCGACGGGCACGGCAACTTTGGTAGCCCAGACGATGGACCGGCCGCGGCGAGGTATACGGAATGTCGCATGTCGCCGGTCGCCATGCAGCTCGTCGGTGAGCTCAACGAGGACACGGTCGACTTCCGGCCGAACTACGACGGCTCGCTGGAAGAGCCGGGCGTGCTCCCGGCGGCGTTCCCGAACCTGCTGGTCAACGGCACGTCCGGGATCGCGGTCGGCATGGCCACGAACATGATCCCGCACAACCTCCGCGAGGTGATCGGGGCGGCGCGGTGGCTGATCTCGCACCCGGAGGCGAGCCTCGACAAGCTGATGGAGTTCGTGCCCGGCCCCGACCTGCCGACCGGTGGCATCCTGCTGGGTCTCGACGAGGTCAGGAAGGCCTATGAGACCGGCCGCGGTGTGGTCCGGATGCGCGCGAAGGTCGAGATCGGCCTGCTCGAGGGCAGCAGGGGGCGGCAGGCGATCACCGTCACCCAGCTCCCGTACGGCGTCGGCTCGGAGCGGATCGTCGAGAAGATCACCGACGAGGTGAACAAGTCCAAGCGCCTCACCGGCATCGCGGACGTCAAGGACCTCACCGACCGCGAGAACGGCATCCGGCTCGTCATCGAGTGCAAGGTCGGCGTGAACCCGCAGGCGCTGCTCGCGGACCTCTACCGGCTGACGCCGATGGAGCAGTCGTTCGGCATCAACAACCTGGTGCTGGTCGACGGGCAGCCGCAGACGCTCGGCCTCAAGGAGCTGCTGGAGGTCTTCCTCAAGCACCGCTACGAGGTCGTCACGCGCCGCACGAAGTTCCGCCGCCGCAAGCGCGAGGAACGACTGCACCTGGTCGACGGCCTGTTGCTGGCTCTGATCGACATCGACAAGGTCATCAGGCTGATCCGGGGCAGCGAGAACGCGGCTGCCGCCAAGGACGGCCTGATGAAGCAGTTCAAGCTGTCGGAGATCCAGGCGTCCTACATCCTCGACACGCCGCTGCGCCGCCTGACCAAGTACGACAAGCTCGAGCTCGAGAACGAGCAGGAGAAGCTCCGGCAGGAGATCGCGGAGCTGACCGCGATCCTCGAGGACGAGGGCGTGCTGCGCAAGCTCGTCTCGACCGAGCTGGCCGCGGTGGCCAAGGAGCTCGGCGGCGAGCGTCGCACCAGCCTCATCGACGGTGACCTCAAGGAGGTGCTGGCGGCGTCCAAGCCCGCCGGTCCGCTGGAGGTCGCGGACGACCCGTGCCAGGTCATCCTGAGCGCCACCGGTCTCGTCGCGCGCACCGCCGCGGAGTCCGAGGAGGCGTCCGAGGGCAAACGCCGGGCGGGCCGGGTGAAACACGACGCCGTCGCGGCGACCGTGCACTCGACCGCACGCGGCCAGGTCGTCCTGATCACGAACCTCGGCCGCGCGTTCAAGACCGACGTGCTGCCGCTGCCGGTGCTGCCGGAGCAGAGCGGCACGGTGTCGTTGCGCGGCGGTATGGCGGCTTCGGAGCTGGTGCCACTGGAGAAGGGCGAGAAGGTCGTCGGCATCGCGCCGCTCGACCCGAAGGACTCGCCCGGCCTCGCGCTGGGCACCAAGCTCGGCACGGTGAAGGTGTGCGTGCCGGAGTGGCCGGTGCGGTCGGACGAGTTCGAGGTCATCACGCTCAAGGACGGCGACGAGATCATCGGCGCCACCTGGCTCACCGACGGCAGCGAGACCCTCGCGTTCGTCAGCTCGGACTCGTCGCTGCTGCGCTACGACGCGAAGCTCGTGCGGCCGCAGGGCCTCAAGGGCGGCGGCATGGCCGGCATCAACCTGTCCGGCGACGCGTACGCGGTGTTCTTCGGCGCCATCCGCACGGACGACAGCGAGCACGGCGAACCGATGGTCGTCACGTCGTCCGGGCAGAGCGTCAAGGTCACGCCGTTCAGCGAGTACCCGGCCAAGGGGCGTGCCACGGGCGGTGTGCGCTCGCAGCGGTTCCTCAAGGGCGAGACCCACCTGGTGCTGGCGTGGATCGGCACGCGCCCGGCTGGAGCGGACGACAAGGGCACGCCGGTCGAGCTGCCCGACATCGATCCGCGCCGCGACGGCTCCGGCCACGCGCATCCCGGCCCGGACGTGATCGGGCACCTGATCGAGCGGGACTAGCCGTTCAATCGGGGTGTCGACGCGGCGAGGACGAGGCTTCGGCCGATCTCCTCGCCGCCGAGCCCTGCCCGACGGTTCCATCGAGGTCGTCGATGATCGCTTTGACGATCATCTCGGGCGTCACCCCCGAGGCGTGCCAGTGCTCGATCGGTTGCAGTTCGGGCAGTCGGGTTTCGTCGAGCATGATCGGGAAGACCCGCATCTTGCCTCTCAGCCGTGCGTCGGCCATCCGCCGCACCTCGTCGAGGCAGTAGTTGCTGCCGATGTAGCTCGTCGACAGCAACGGCACGCCGATCGCCGACTGGGACAGGCTCTCCAGCAGGGACACCATCCAGTCCGAACCGAACGGGATGGTTCCGGCCACCTTGTAGTCGAACACCTGCTGGAACCGTTTCCGCAGCGCGTCGCCGATCTGTTTCGCGTACTCGGCGTCCTTGGCCGAGTAGCTGAGGAACACGGCTTCCTTCCGGGTGGACGCACGCTGGAAGTAGCGGCGAGCGTCCTCATGATCAGTGATCAGCCTCGGCTGCCTGTCGATCAGGTCGGTCACGGTTCGCAACTGCTCGCTCAGTTCGTCGACTTCGGACCAGCGCACGAGGTTCTCGTCATAGTGGTGTTGGAAGGTGCCGAACAGCGCCTTGTCCGCCTCGTGCACTGCCTCGCCCTGCCTGATGCGCACGAACGGTATGGCCTGTCCGCGCAGGTAGGCGATCAACGATCCAGACTCCGGCGTCGTGGTGTCCACGACCACCCACTCGCATTGGCGCAGCTCGACGGAGGTCTCCAGGTCCAGGGCGAGCGGCCAGTCGGGCTGCCACACCTGGTGAGCGGCTTTGAGGATCCCGGCCGCGGCCTCGCGTGGCTTGCCCGGTGGCATCACCAGTCCCACGGTGCCCTGACGCCACTCAGAAGGGGTGGCCGTCCGCGCGTGGCGTTCGAACGCGCGAACCACCCGGCGAAGTTCGTTGAGGCGGAGCGTTTCCTTGCCGCTGAGCAGCTCCTGGGCCTCGTACTGATGGCTGAAGGTGGCATCGGGGACCGGGAGCACTCCGCGCAGGCGCCGGTCCATGACGACCAGGTACGGCTTGCGGGCGCGGACGGCCATGTCCAGTTCGAGCCGGAAGTACCGGGTGATCCGCTGTGCCTCTTCCGGTGTCAGCCTCCTCAGCCGATCGCCGATCACCGGATAGACCCCGACGAACGCGTCGGCGGCGCGAATCATGCGCTCCAACCGGGTCGTGCTCGTGGCGGTGAGCCCCTCGTCCACCTCGAACTGCAGCGACAGGTGCTCGGACAACAGGTCGAACACGCGCAGGTTGACCTCTGCGGCCAGGTCGGTGTGGCTGAGGAAGCCGATGAGGTCCGGTGCGGCTACGTTCGACCCGGCGCCGAGACCTCGGCCAATCTCGCTCATGTCCAAGCTGCTTCCGGTGAACCCGCGGGAAGCAGCTCAGTGTCTACGACAGGACGAGTTGCTTCCGGCGAGTGGTTTCGACCATCGGGGGCGGTACCACTCGCACGAGATCAGGGCCGCGCGGAACGCGCGTGGAGGACACGACGAGATCGCCGGGTGGGGAGTCCGGAACAGCCTTCATCGCCAGGCCGGCGATGAGCTGCCGATGCGTGGCCGACTGCCTGGCGGAGTGAGCACGCCGTCCCAGCCAAACAAGCCGCCGCAGCACCTGAAGCAGGGACTCGAAGTGGCCTGCCAGCGCATTCTCAGCCTTGTGCAGCACGCTCGAGTACCAGGCGCGAACGTGTACAGGTACGTCGATGCTCCAGAAGTGGCGCCCCTTCGGGCGACCGGGAACGTGGGAGAAGAAGAGCCAGTGGGAGTGTGGACGTGGAGGAGAGATGCTGTCCGCCGCCGCCAGTACGCGGCGCTCGTCGTCGAGGTTCAGGAGGCGGTCGACCTCGACTTCGATGACCTGGCCGAGCTCGCGGCTGCTCAGGCCGGACGCGGCGATCGTCTCGGTGAACCAGACTCTGAAGGCGGCGTAAGCGGATTCCCAGTAGGTTTCCGGCTCCTGGGATCGAGAACTCCCGGAGAAGTACTTGCAGGTTGCGTGGACGAGTTGCGCGCCCTTGCCCGGCGACGGGCTCAGGCGGCTCCAGGGTTCGCTCGCCTCGCAGCCTGCTGCCACGGCGGCGAGTATGCCAGCCGGCGCACGACCTGCGGCACAGGACACGCCAACCGGCGCTGTCGCCGTCGACGAGCCCTGCGCCACGCGTGGGCGCAGAAGGTGCCGCTCCTCGAGATCATCACGGGCAAAGGGTCCGGCAAGCTCAAGGGCCGCGTGCTGGCGATGTTGAAGCAGCCGCGTTCGAAGCTGGCTGGACCGGGACTCTTCGGGGGTCCCGGCCCGGCCGCCGTGCCGCTAGTCCATTCTCAGACTGTCGACCTTCGCTTCCGCGATGATGCGTTCTGCTTCGTCCCGGGCCACGTTGCGCAGTTCCGCCAAAGCGCGCATGGCTTCCGCTCGGCGCGCCGACATGGCGAGCCGGAAATCTTCGCGAATCTCCTCGCGTTTGTCCGCGGCCTCCTCGTCGAGCACCCTGGCGCGTTGTTCGGCCTCTCCGACGATCATCAACGCCTTGAGTTGCGCGTCCCTGATGACGTCACGGCGCTCTTCCTCGGCCAGGGCGACCATGCGGGCCAGCCGTTCGGGCAGGCCTTTCGGGTCGATCGGGGTCAGGCAGATGCGGTGCAGGCCGTCCTGCAGTGCCGCGTTCTCCTCCTGGACCGTCATCAACCTGCTGGCCAGGGCGTCGGCCCTGGCTTCTGACGCGTCCCGGTCGGCGGTCACCAGACGCAGCTCGGCTTCCAGCTCGGCGACGTAGTCGTCCACCTCGTCGCGGTCGTAACCGCGCCAACGCAGTCCGAACCACGTGCGCAGCGGTACGAGCTCTGTCCTGCTCTCGACACTCACTTGCCGTCTCCTCTGCCTCCCGCGAGTCAGTCTTGACAAGGGGTACGTACGAGGTGCGGCATCGGTTCTAACGGGTTCACCAGGCACAATGTCGGCGTGAACAACAAACTGTGCCCGTGCGGTACCGGCCAGTCCTATGTGGACTGTTGTGGTGCGCTGCACTCCGGAGCCCGTACCGCGGGCACCGCGGAGCAGCTGATGCGTTCGCGTTACAGCGCTTTCGTGGTGTCCGATGAGGACTACCTGCTGCGGACGTGGGCCTCGAGGAACCGCCCGTCGAGCGCGGGAATCGACTCGACGGACCGCTGGTTGAAGCTCGAAATATTGGCCACGGAAAACGGCGGACTTTTTCAGAACGAGGGCGTCGTCGAGTTCCGGGCGCACTACGTCGGGGGCGTCGTGCACGAGCGGAGCAGGTTCGTCCGGGAGGACGGTCAGTGGGTTTACGCGGAGGCGGAGGCGGAGTGATGGACGCGGTGGTGAAGGTTCTGAACCGGTTCAACGGGCCGCCCGGAATGGGCAACGGCGGTTATTCGGCCGGTCTGCTCGCGGCGCACGTCGATTCCCCAGCCGTGAGTGTCCGTTTGCGCAAGCCCGTGCCGCTGGACCGCGAGATGGAGGTCCGCGGCGGGCAGCTGTTCGACGGTGAGACCGTGATCGCGTCGGCCGAGCCCGCCACGCTGGACCTCGACGTGCCCTCCGCGCCGACGCTCGACGAGGCGCGGAAGGCCGCCGCGAAGATGCCGTGGCGCGACAAGCACCCGTTCCCGACGTGTTTCGGGTGTGGTCCCGGCCGGGAGGACGGCATCGCCGCGCTGCTCGGCCCGCTGGACGGGCGCCCGGAGTGGGCCGGGGTGTGGCGGCCGTCCGAACTGCTGCCCAACGACGGGGCGACCGTGCTGCCGGAGATCGTCTGGGCCGCGCTCGACTGCCCGTCCGCGCAGCCGGTGGCTCCGGACGGCGGGCCCGCGTTCGTGCTCGGCACCTTCGTCGCGCAGGTGGAGCAGCCGGTCGAACTGGGCGTGGACCACCTGCTCATCGCGTGGGAACTTGGGCGCGATGGACGCAAGGCTTACTCCGCGTCGGCCATCATCGGCCCTCACGGTGTGTGCGGACGAGCGCGGGCCGTGTGGGTATCGATTGGATGAGGCCAAATAACCCGACTGGGTGACAAGAGTGCTCCGCGTCTTGATAGCGTGCACCCCCGTTGCCCGGTTAAGCCGAAAGGGCGAGTGAACGGGATGGCACGGAGGTGATCAGGCGCTTGATGGGCCGACGTGCCGCCGCCCATGGCGACCAGCAAACACAGACCCAGAGTGCAGGGCAGAGTTTCGGGGTTCAGGCCACGATCTCGAGCACCGACCACGACATGGATCTGTACCCCGTCGAGCAGCCCCCGGCAGCGGTGACGCCGCCGGAGCCGGTACCCCAGCGTTCGCCGTTCGCGGCGAGTTTCGTCGGGGCGACGCTCGTTGTTTCCGCACCTGAGGGCCCCAGTCAGGGGGCGTCGGGTCTCGCGCGCACGCTGCCGGTCGATCATGGCCGCACCGTGGTCGTGGTCGACTTCCCGAGCGGCGACCAGAGCACTTTCTGGCCGCACGTCGTGGCGGCCCTGAGCGGTCGCGGGCCGATCCGGCTCGCGGTGTCGCACGCCGGCACGATGCGCCCGACCGCGCCCGCGCAGTGGCTCGCCGAGCAGCTGCAGGCCGAGGTCGTGGCCCCGGACGGCGTGCTGACCACCGTGCCCGGTGCCGCGTTCGTCGTGGGCACCCAGGGCTACGGCAGCTGGCTGAAGTTCCAGCCGAACGCCTCCCCGGTGCCGTACGGCCGCCGCTTCCCGGTGCCGCAGTGGGAGGCGATGGACCCGAACTCCCCGTGGCCGACGGGCGAGATCGGCATCTCCGAACCCGTTCCGTCCGGACTGTGGCTGCGCGCGCAGCAGCCGCCGTTCGACCCGTCCGCCCAGGACTCGCGGCCGATCGTGGCGCTGCCGTGCCGCGACAACGTGCTGACCGTCGTCGTCGGCGGCCCCGGCCAGTCGGCGATCCCGACCGAAGAGGTCGTCCGGTTGCTGACCGCGCTGCCCCAGGCGGCCCGGTCGCGCGTGCGGCTCGTCCCGTACGGCATCGACACCGCTCTCGGGCAGTTGGTCGCGGACCAGGTCGGCGAGCCGATCGCGATGTTCACCGGCCTCCCGGTCGGCAACCTGCGCACCGGCGGGCCCGCGGTGATCGCGGTCGACCCGCGCGGGCAGCAGACGTGGCGGCCGTTCGTGACCGAGGTGACGTGCACGCCGAACGAGAGCGTTCCGGCGGTCTCCGGCTATCGCACGCCGGTGCAGGGCCTCTCCGAGGTCGCGCCCGGCGTGTTCTCGCTCGGTGACGGCGTTGTGCTCGAGGTCGTGCCGTCCGGTCTGTGGGTGCGTGAGCAGGAAGAGCCGTACAACGCGGCTGAGGTGCGTTCTCAGCCCGTTGACCCGGAGTGGGCGCGTCTGACTGTGGGCACGCCTGGGCGCACCACGCCCGGTGCGGTCGCGGTGCACGGCGCTGCTCTCGTGGAACGTCTCGAGCCCGAGGTGCGCAAGCTGCTGCGTCTCGTGTTCTGCGACTCCAAGGTGATCGCACCTCCGCCGCCTCCACCACCCCCTGCTCCCGCGGCTCCGGCGAACAACTCGCTCACCGGCAGTCCCGCGCAGATCGCGTCGGCGCTGGGTGCGGCCGCGCACGCGTTGTCGACGCGGGACACGCCGGACAACGGCACCGGCTTCTTCACCGCCGTGACGCCGGCCGAGCCCGAACCCGCCTACGCCACCATGGACCCCGGTCCGGCGATGGCGGCCGTGACGTCGCACGCGCTGGACGACCCGGACGAGGCCGCGTTCCCGTCGGACGACCCGGACTCCGCCCCGGTCCGGTTCCGCGTGGACGGCCCGCTGCCTCTCCAGCCGCTGGCCTCGTGGGAGGCCCCGCCGGAGAACAACGGCGAGCGCGAGACGGTGCCGCCCGACCACAGCAGCTCGGACGTGGAACGTGACACGGTCCGCAGGGCTCTGGGCGAGCGCTATGGCGCGCACGCGGCGACGGTCGTCCGCCTGCTCTCCCAGCGCCCGGACGCGGAGGAGGACCCGACCGCGTTCGAGGCCATGGTCACCGACCTGACGGCGCTGCTCGCGTGCGTGTCGCAGGACGAGGAAATGGTCGTCGACACGCTGCGCATGGGCCGCCTCGGCCGCTTGCGCCCGTACGTCGCGTGCATCGTCTCGGGCCTGAACCGCCTGCCCACGCACCAAGGCGTGGCGACGGTGTGGGGCATGAGCGGACCGACGGGCCCGCGTCGTTTCCGGTCCGGCGATGTGCTGGTCGAGCACGGCCTGCTCGACGCCATCGCGAACCCTGCCTCGCGCATCGAGGGCGCCACCGAGTTCCTGCTGTGGTCGGTCACCGGCCGCAGGGTCGAGGTGGCCGATCGGGTCGCCGTGGCCACCGAGGAACGCGTGGTCTTCCCGCCTGGCACGCCTTTCCGGGTGCTGGCGGTGGCCGAGGCCGAGGGCGATCACCCGCAGCAGGTGTTGCTGCAGGAGATCGCCGGGGCGGCGGCGGACCAGGAGATCGCGGGGATGCGGCCGAGCGTGCTGTCGCAGCTGGAGCGGGCGGCGGCGAACCTGCGGGTGCTGCCGGTGTCGCACCGGGTGACGGTGGAAGCCTGACCGCGCAGAAATTGTCAGACCTGCCTGAGACGATAGGAGTGGGGACTCGCCGCCCCCTGGAGGGGGTCGAGTCGGGATCGATTCCGAAGAGGGGCGGACGGTGAACGCGCACCTGGGCATCCGGTACGCGGAGCCACCGTCCGGCTCGCTTCGCCTTCGACCCCCGGTGGACTGTGACGGCGAGCCGGCGGGCGAGTTCGGCGACGCGCACACGCTGAACGTCTGGTCCCCAGAGGACGCCACAGTGGACGGTGCGGCGCCGGTACTCCTGTGGATTCACGGCGGCGCGAACACCGTTGGCTCGTCAGCACAACCGGAGTACGCCGGCGACGTGCTCGCCGGCCTCGGCGTGGTGTTCGTGAGCTGCAACTACCGGCTCGCGGCCGACGGATACGGTGCTCTGGAAGGCTTCCCGCACAACCGCGGGCTGCGTGACGTCGTCTCCGCGCTCAGGTGGATCCAGCGGAACATCGCACGATACGGCGGAGATCCGGGAAACGTCACGGTCGCCGGGCAGTCGTCCGGCGCGCAGACCGTCGCGAGCCTGATGGTGATGCCCGAGGCGAAAGGCCTGTTCCACCGGGCGATCGCGCACAGCCTGGCCGGGCGGTTCTTCACGCCCGCCGAAGCCGTCGAGGTGCAACGGAAAGCAGAACCGGGCGTCGTGCTGTACCAGCCGATCGTGGACGGCGACACCCTGCCGCGCACGCCGCTGGAAGGCCCGTACGACGTGGATCTGCTGGTGTGCCACACGGCGGACGAGGACCCCGAGCTGTTCCAGAAGCCGACCATGCGACTGGCGGACGAGCACGGCAGGGCGTTCCGGTCGATCTACGCCAAGGAACCGGCCCACCACGGCGCGGACGTCCCGGACATGTTCCGCGGCGACATCGCGCGGGCGTGGGCGAGGTTCGCCCGCGACGGGGATCCCGGGTGGCCGCGGCACGAGCTGCAGCGCTGGGTCAGCTCTCCGTCGTGAGGCCGAGCGTGCCGTCGAGTCGTGGCACGCACGCGCCGTCGCGTTTGTCGGCGGCCAGGAACTCGGTCAGGCAGCGGCCGAACTGCTCGTGGCCGCGGGCGTTGGGGTGGAAGGACTCCTGCAGCGCGTGTGAGGAGCGCTTGTCGTTCGTCAGGCCGTCCCAGTCGACGGTCAGCCTGGTGAACCACTCCTCGTCCTGATGGTCGGAACCACCCCGGCACGCCTCGTGACCCTCACCGGCACGGGAGAGGTCGAGGAAGCGGGCGTTGACCTTGTCCGCGGCCGTGCGCAGGCCGTTCGAGAGCTCCGGCACGGCCTCCTCGACGACCCATTCGAGGTCGGAGGTGCGCAGCGGGCAGCCGGAGAGGTTCTGCAGCGAGCGCGGCATCTTGGGGGAGACCGGCGCCGCGTACGACTGGACGATCAGCTGGTACGAGGAGTCGAGGTAGCTGGAGTCGCGCATGGTCTGGCGGACGGCGCGCAGCGTGTTCTCGACCTTGGGGACCATCCGGCGCACGCGCTTGGACCACTCCGCGGCGACCGACGACGTGCAGTCGCTGCGCTTGCCCCACGCCTCGAAGCACTTGTTGAGAACCTCGGCGAAGTGCGGGTCGTCGTTCGCGCCGATGGCCACGACGATCGCGACGACCTTGTTCGCGCCGGCGATCTCGCGCAGCTTGGGCAGCTGCTCGTTGCGCAGCTTCTCGGAGTTCGCGCCGGAACAGGCCAGGTTGATCTTCTGGTCGGCCTCGACGGCGGTCTTCATGATCGACGCCTCGCGTGAGCGGTGGCACCAGTTGCCGCCGTCCTCGCCGTTCGTGCCCTGCTCGTAGTCGCCGGCGCCCTCACCGGACATCGTGCTGTCACCGAGCGCCACGACCGCGGTTCTGGTCTCGCGGTCCGGTTCCGAGGGTGGCGGGAACGGGTGGTCGCTCACGATCAGCAGGATCGCGAGCAGGCCGATCGTCACGAGAGCAGGGACTTTCCGCATCGCGCGTCAGTTTACCGATCAACTTCCCGCGGTGTCCGGATCCGAGGGAGTTATGGCGTTGCCGCCACGCCCCGCAATGAGGAAGGTGGAGGTGTGGGGAAACTGAGGGAAATAGTGGTTGTTGGTTATGACCGCACTGCGTTGCTGGACCTGGCGGGACCGGTCGAGGTGTTCCAAGCAGCGAACCACGTGGAGCAGAGGTACCAGGTCACGATCGCCACGCTGGGGGGCGAACCGTTCACCGCGACCGCAGGGGTGCGGATCGAGGCCGGAGAAGATCTCTGCACGCTGGACCGCCCGATCGACACGTTGCTGGTCGTCGGTGGCTGGGGCTACGACGCGGCTGCTGCCGACCCGATGCTCACGACGAACCTGCGTCGGCTCGCGCTGAAGTCGCGCCGGATCGCCGGGGTGTGCACCGGGGCGGTGGTGCTGGCCGGCGCGGGGTTGCTCAGAGGCAAGAAGGCGACCACGCACTGGGCGTTCACCAACGAGCTGACCAACCGCGGCGTCGAGGTGGAGCCGGACGCGATCTTCGTGTGCGACGGGCAGGTGTCGACGTCAGCAGGGGTGACGGCCGGCATCGACCTCGCGCTCGCGATGGTCGAACAGGACCACGGACCCGCGCTGGCCCGCCGGATCGCCCAGTACCTGGTCGTGTTCCTGCAACGGTCGGGCGGGCAGTCGCAGTTCAGCGTGCACACCCGCACGCGGCCGGTGTCGGACGGTTCGTTGCGGGCGCTGCTCGACGACATCCACGCGGACCCGACCCGTGAGTGGACGGTGCCGGTCATGGCACGCAAGGCGATGATGAGCGTGCGGCACTTCGCCCGCGTCTTCTCTCGCAGCGTGGGCATCTCGCCCGCGCAATACGTCGAACGAGCCCGCGTCGAGGCCGCCGCCGACCGGCTGGCGAGCACCGGCGACTCGTTGGACCTCGTCGCCCGCGAATCGGGTTTCGGCTCCGCCGAGACCCTGCGCCGGGCCTTCCTGCGCGTGCTCGGCGTGTCGCCGGGCAGCTACCGCGCTCGCTTCCGGACAACTGGGGTTGCCTGATGGATGCCACTTTCGTGCTCTACCCGAACATGACGGCGCTCGACTTCGTCGGCCCGTTCGAGGTGCTGGCCAGCGTGCCGGTGATCTCGGCGCGGTTCGTCGCCGCGACGCTCGACCCGGTGAAGTCCGACAACGGGCTCGTCGTGACGCCGACCGACACGTTCGCCTCGCTGAAGTCGACGGACATCGTCGTGGTGCCGGGTTCCGGGCACTGGCGCGAGCTGCTGAAGGACTCCGGCGGCGTCGTCGAGTGGCTGCAGGAGGTCCACCCGACGACGAAGTGGACGACGTCGGTGTGCACGGGGTCGACGTTGCTCGCGGAGGCCGGGCTGGTGTCGAAGGCGACCACGCACTGGGCCGCGCGCGAGGACCTGGAGGTGCGCGGCGTCGAGGTCAGCACGGACCGGGTGGTGTTCGACGGCAAGGTCGTCAGCGGTGCGGGCGTGTCGGCGGGCATCGACATGGCGTTGCAGTTGGTCGAGGCCGAGTTCGGGGAGATGGTGGCGCAGGCGGTGCAGGTCGGCATCGAGTACGACCCGCAGCCGCCGCGCGCCTACGACTCGATCCCGCCGGAGATTGCGCAGGGCCTCAAGGCCGCGTTCGACTCACGTCAGGCCTGACTGGACGGCGAACACGACGAGCTGGGCGCGGTCTCGTGCGCCCAGCTTCACCATCGCCCGCGACACGTGCGTGCGCACCGTCGCGGGCGAGATCACCAGCACGGCGGCGATCTCGTCGTTGGACGCGCCGGACGCGACGTGCCGCATGATCTCCCGCTCGCGTTCGGTGAGCTTGTCCAGGTGCGGCACGGGCCTGGCCGAGGCACCGGACGCGAACCGGTCGATCACCCGGCGCGTCACGGACGGCGAGAGCAGCGAACCGCCGTCGGCCACCACGTGCACGGCGCGCAGCAGATCGGTCGGGTCGGAGTCCTTCACGAGGAACCCGGACGCGCCGGTCCGCAGCGCCTCGAACACGTACTCGTCGAGGTCGAACGTCGTGAGCATGACGATCCTCACCTCGGCGCACGCGGGATCGGCGCTGACGCGGCGCAGCACCTCGAGGCCGTCCATCAGCGGCATCCGGATGTCCAGGAACACCACGTCGGGCTTGGTGGACTGGATCAGCGACAGCGCCTCGCGGCCGTCGGCGGCCTCACCGGCGAACTGGACGCCGTCCTCGGTCTCGATCAACGTCCGCAGTCCCATCCGGACCAGCGGCTGGTCGTCGGCCACCACCACGCGAATCATGAGGGCAACGGTATCCGGGCGATCACCGCGAAGCCGTGCGATCCGTCGACCTGGAGCGTGCCGCCCAGCGCCTCGGCCCGTGAGCGCATGCCGGTGATGCCGTGGCCTTCGGCGAACTGGCCGGGCGTGCCGGTGTCGGCGACGTGGACGACCAGCTCGCCGCGCACGGTGTACACCTTCACCGACGCGGTGGCGCCGGGGGAGGAGTGCCGCAGGACGTTGGTCAGCGACTCCTGCACGATCCGGTAGACGGCCAGCTGGTAGGTGTCCGGCAGCTCCACCTCGTCGACCTCGACCGACAGGTCGAGTCCTGCCTCGCGCATCCGGGTGGCGAGGGCGGGGATGTCGGCGAGGGTGATGGTCGGCGTCAGCGGAGCCGACCCGCGCAGAGTGTCCAATTCGGACCGCAGACCGTCGAGGGCCTCCTTCGACGTGTCGCGGATCGCTTCCAGTGACGCGCGGGCCTTCGCGGGGTCCTTGTCCAGCACGTACAGCGCGACCCCAGCCTGCATGGCGATCACCGAGAGGCCGTGTCCGACGACGTCGTGGACCTCCTGGGCGAGCCGCAACCGTTCGGAGATCACGGCGCGCTCGCGAACGTCCACAACGGACCGGCGGCGCAACCTCATCAGCACACCGGCGGCGGCGGGCAGCAGGATCCAGCCGGCCGACCAGGTGATCCACGAGGTCACCGAGTCGTTCCACCACGGCAGGATGGCCAGCGCGTACACGAGGGCGCACACGGCGGCGTATTCGATGCGCGCGTACACCGCCACCGCGTACATCGCCGCGACGCCGCTCATCAGGATCGGCCCGAACGGGTAGGTCATCGCCAGGTAGATCGCGATGGACACGGTGGTCAGCCCGAACGTCCACAGCGGACGGACCGAGCGGAACAGCAGGCCCGCGGCCGCCACGGTGATGAGCACGTAAGCGAGGACGTCGAGGTCTTCCGCGCCGCCTTGCAGGCGTGCCGCGAAGCGCGTTCCCGCGAGGCCGAAGAAGAGCAGCGCCAGCGTCAGCGCCACGTCCTGCCATTTGATCCTGAACCGCATGGTGCCGACGATACGACCGGGGACGTACGCAGATGTGCGTATCTTGATGACGCTCCGGTGCGGACGACCCCGACGGTTCCGGGGAACACGATTGGTCCCATGATCGTGACGACGGAGAAGCTGACGAAGCGCTACGGCGACCGCGCCGTGGTGGACGAGGTCAGTCTGTCCGTGCGGCGGGGCGAGGTCTACGGGTTCCTCGGTCCCAACGGCGCGGGTAAGACGACCACGATCCGCATGCTGCTGGGGCTCGTGAAGCCCACCAGCGGTTCAGCCAGTGTCCTCGGTGAGGCACCGGGCACCCCCAAGGCGTTGCTGAAGGTCGGGTCGCTGATCGAGGGACCGGGTTTCTACCCGTACCTGTCCGGCCGCGACAACCTGCGCGTGCACGCTCACCGCAGGGGAGTGGGCAGGACGCACGTGGAAGCCGCTCTCGAGCAGGTGGATCTGGTCGGGGCGGCGGACGAGAAGTTCCGCCGGTACTCGCTCGGCATGAAGCAACGGCTCGGCGTGGCCGCGGCCCTGCTCGGCCAGCCCGAGCTGCTGATCCTCGACGAGCCGACCAACGGCCTCGACCCGGCGGGCATGGCCGACATGCGCGACCTGGTGCGGGCGTTGGCCGCACAGGGGCAGACGGTGCTGCTGTCGAGCCACCTGCTCGGCGAGGTCGAGGAGATCTGCGACCGGGTCGGCGTGATCTCGCAGGGCAAGTTGGTCGCCGAGAGCACGGTCGAAGAGCTGCGCGGCGACACCGTGCTGCTGATTCGCGCCGATCCGATCGAGAAGGCGCACGTGCTGATCGAGGGCAGCGAAATGCACGGCGATGTGCTGCACGTGCGTGAGACGGACGCGGGCGTGTTGATCCGGACCCTGGTCCACGCCGACGTGGACGTGCAGGAAGTCCGGCCGCTGCGCCGGACGTTGGAAGAGGTCTTCTTCGAGATGACGGGAGCGGCGTGATGGGCAGCGTCAAAGCAGAGCTGCTGCGACTGTGGAAGTGGCCGGCGACGTGGGTGCTGATCGGTGTCTGGCTGGTGATGACGCTGACGTTCGGCTACGTGTTCAACTACCTCGCGCTCAACGGCGGCACCAACACGCGTGACCTCTCGCAGCAGCAGCTGATCAGCTCGATGCAGCCGGAGAACGTGGGCGCGGCCGTCGTGCGCGGCCTGCCGATGTTCGGCGGCGCGATCATCCTGGTGCTGGCCGCGCTGGCGGTCGGCAGCGGATACGGCTGGGGCACCTGGAAGACGACTCTCACCGCCGGCCCGCGCCGGGTGTCGGCGATGGCCGGCACGCTCGGCGCGCTGGCCGTCATCGTGGTGGTTCTGGTGGCGCTGACCTTCGTGGTCGACCTGGGTGCGGCGATCACCGTGGCGTCGGTGGAGGGCTGGGACTGGAGCCTGCCCGGTGTTGACGCCTTGGAGGCGTTGGGGGCGTCACTGCTGATCGCCGCCATGTGGACGGGGTTCGGAGTGTTCCTCGGCGTGGTCACCAAGGGTCCCGCGCTGGCCGTCGGGCTCGGGCTGATGTGGGCGATCGTCACGGAGAACCTGTTGCGGGGCGTCGGTTCCCTGCTCGGGCCGGTCGAGTCGCTGACCAAGGTCCTGCCTGGTGGTTCCGCCGGCAACCTCGCCGGTGCCGTCGGCGGATCCGGCGCGCCCGGCGTGCTGAACGACCTGAGCGGCACCACCGCGGCGCTGTTCCTCGCCGGGTACGTGGTGTTCTTCCTGGGAGCGGCGACGCTGCTGAAGGTGCGCCGCGACCTCGTATAGGGCCACGGCGGCCCAGATCACGCCGAGCACGACCGCGACCCCGACGGGGTAGTCGCGGTCGTGCAGGCCTGGGTTGACCGGACCGCTGTACTCCCGCCACAGCAACGGAATCGCGAGGATCGTGACGATTCCGGTGGTGACCAGGCCGATGCCGATGGACGCGCGTTTGACGACGAGGCCGGACGCGCCGACGAGCGGGGCGATCAGGAAGTCGTGGAGCACCACTCCGCCGCCCAGCCAGGCCAGCAGTTCGACGGTGATCTGGGGGAGGAGCAGCCAGGCGCCCCAGGCCGCCAGCGCCACACCGGCCGCACCCAACGCGAACCTGATGCCGGTCATGCCTGTACCTCCAACGACGTGACCCACTTCGTCTGCAGGACACCTGGGCGGTTCGGGGCGATGAGCCGGCAGGGGTAGCCGTGGTCGAGGGTCAGTTCCTCGCCGTCGAGCCGGAGCGCCAGCAACGTGAGCGGGTCCTGGGCGAACGCCCCGGGCAGCGTGGTGGCCCGGTAGAGCCCGTCCTTCTCCAGCGACTCGACCCTGATGTCGCCCTTGTCGACCAGGTCGGCGACTCGGACACCGGTCCAGGTCGCGTTCTGGCTCCAGCCCTCGACGCAGGCGATCGGCAGCTCGACCGTGGTCTGGGGCATCGCTCGCAGGTCTGCCAGCGAGTAGCTCTTCGCACCGACCTTCAGGCGCCAGTCCTGCGGCACCACGATGTTCGCGGCTTTCGCCGTGCGGTTCACCGGCAGCGCGCCCGGTGATCGCCAGGCCAGCGCCGAGACGTTGCGCAACCATGGCACCGTGACACCCGCCGTCGCGACGACCGCGACACCCGTCGTCAGCGCGGTGGTGCGCAGGAAAGCCCGGCGGGACAGGATGGTCTTCTGTTCGGACGCGGGTTCGAGCGTGCGGCGGATGAGCGGGATCTTGACCGCGATGTGGACCAGGAGCGACCCGGCCACGATCCACGCGACCGCGTAGTGGGCGGTGGGGAAGTAGAACGACCACGGGTAGTTCTGCGCCGCGTTGAACAGCCCGGTGACCAGCTCGAAGAACGACGCCGCGATCAGCACGAAGATCGAGGCGCGCTCCAGGGCGTGCGGCACGTTCCTGATGAGCGGCCGTTCGAACAGCTTCGGGTAGACGCTCCACAACTTGGCCAGCAGCAACGGGATCGACGCGACCCCGGAGATCACGTGCACCCCCTGCGTGACCCGGTAGAGGTCGACCGGGCGGGTCGGCCACGGCCAGTCGTGCTGCACGCCGTGGCTGATCAGCCCGGTGACGAAGCACAGCCCGAACGTGATGCCGAGCCACGTGCCGACCCGGCTGGTGACGCCGGTGTGGTGGGCGGGAGCCTTGAACTCCGGTTGCTTCTCGAGCAGCTTCGCCGGGAGTTTCGCCGGGGGTTTCACAGCCGCTCCCAGCAGGCGAACCAGCGTCCGGCGCGTTCTGCCTGCCACAGCAGGAAGAACCCGTCCGCCGGCACCGACTCGGCGTCGCTCCAGGCCCACGGGAACCACTGACCCTTGCTGCCGAGCGTCCGCACCCGTGCCTGGCCGATCGTCAGCCCGGAGCCGGGTTGCTCGACCTCGACGACGACGGTGCCGCTGGGGCGCAGGAGTTGCCCGACACGACGCAGGAGCGCGGCCGGGTCGCCGCCGATGCCGATGTTGCCGTCGGCGAGCAGCACGTGCTGCCAGCGGCCTTCGCCGGGCAGGAGGTCGAACACGTCGCGGCGGATCGCGATGCCGCCACGGGCCGTGGTGCGCCGGACGGCTTCCGGGGAGACGTCGACGCCGAGCGCTTGGACGTTGCGGGCCAGGAGGGCGGCGACTAGGCGGCCGGGGCCGCAGCCGACGTCGAGGGTGGGGCCGGTGCAGGCGTCGAGGAGGACGTCGTCGCCGCCGTCGGCGTCGGCCTGCCAGCGGTCGACGGAGAGCTCACGCGGGGCCGTTCCGACGAGGTCGAGCCAGCTGGGGGTGCCGCGGAGGGCTTGGTCGAACATCATCGGGCCACCGCCGCGATCTGGGTCAGCGTGGCGGCGAACCGGCTGTGCGGTACGTGCGCGGCCACCGCGCGGGCGTCGACCATGGTGTCCACATCGGACAGGATCGGCAGGTTCCGCACGCGCAGTCCGTCGGGCGCTCCGGGGGTGCGCGTCCAGCCCTGCAACGCTTCCAGCGTCCGCAGTCCGGTGTCCGCCTGCGACATCGGCACGTCCCGCAGCACCTCGGCGCGCAGGGGGTCCCGCAACCCGAGTGCCCACCAGCCGCCGTCGAGCGCGAACCCGAGCGCGGCCTCGTCGAACTCGGCGCAGGACTCCAGCAACTCCGGCGTCACCTGCGGGGTGTCCATCCCGATCTGCAGCACCGGCATCCCGAACCGCGCGATGTCGGCGTGCGCGTGCACCAGCCGGTCGGCGAACGTCCAGCCGCGCTGCGGGATCACCACGCATTCCGCCAGCGCGTCCCGCACGTCCTCGCGTCGCACCACTCCGGCCAGCGCCACCACGGGCACCGCGCCGGACGTCGAGAGCGCGGCGTCGAGCGTGTCGAGCAACGAGGCCGCCGCCACGTCCGCGGCTTCCTCCGCGGTCAGTGGCGGGCACAGCCGGGTCTTCACCTGGCCGGGCACCGGTGACTTGGCCATGATCAGCAGGCAGAACCTCATCGCAGCACCCCCGCCATGTCGCGGGCCGCGCGCAGCGTGCCGCGCACCGAGCCCGACACCTTGGAACGCGTACCTGCGGCCCGCGGTCCGTAGGTCACGTCGACCTCGCGCACGCGCCAGCCCGCCTCGCCCGCGCGGACCAGCAGTTCCAGCGGATAGCCGAACGCGCGGTCCTGCAAGTCCAGCGCCAGCAACGCTTCCCGGCGGCACACGCGCAGGGGCGCGATGTCGTGCACGTTCAAGCCGCGGCGCCGCAACAGGCTGGAGATCACGGCGTTGCCGGCCCGCGCGTGCCACGGCCACACGCTCGAACTCACCGGCACCCGGCGGCCCACCACCAGGTCGGCGTCCGTCAGCAGGGCGGCCATGCGGGGCAGTTCGGCCAGGTCCAGCGAGCCGTCGGCGTCCGCGAACGCGACCAGTTCGGAAGTCGCGGCCAGCAGGCCGGTGTGCACGGCGGCGCCGTAGCCGCGGCGTGGTTCGTGCACGACGTGAGCGCCGAGAGAAGACGCGATGGCAGGGGAGCCGTCGACCGAACCGTTGTCCACGATGATCGCGCGGTATCCGGGAGGCAGGGAGGCGAGGACGGCCGGCAGTGCGGCGGCCTCGTCCAGACAGGGCAACACGACATCCATGTGTCCACCCTGGACCATGGGAAAGTGTTGTGGTGCTTACGGAATTGTGACGCACGAAAGAGTTCTTACGGTTGTCTTGCGTGCTCGGCGAGCACTCGCGCGAACCCCTAAGTTGGGCGCGGTGCGTCTAGTCATCGCCGGTCTGCTCGTCGCCGCCGCCATCATCGTCGGGTTCGTCGTCAACGCCCACGACCCGAGCCTCATCTTCGCCGCGGCGGCGCCACTTTTCGGCGACTGGCAGCCACACGTCGGCCTTGGCACGCCCATCGCGATCCTGATCGCGGTTCTCGTCGTCGCCAAGGGACCGGAGCTCGCTCAGCACCGGTTCGCGCTGCCGATCGCCTATGCCACCTCGGTGGCGTTCACCTTCAGCCTGGCGATGATCGACGGCTGGGGCCGGTTCGTCACCAGGCTCACCACCGACGACGAGTACCTGCACGAGGTGCCGGGCATCACCGACGTCCCGGCCGTGCTCCGCGGGTTCGCCGCGCGCATCCCCGACTTCCAGCCCGACTCGTGGACCACGCACGTCTCCGGGCACCCGCCAGGAGCGCTGCTGACGTTCGTCGCGCTGGACCGCGTCGGGCTGGGCGGGGGAGCGGCGGCGTCGCTCTTCTGCGTCCTGGTCGGGTCGCTCGCCGTGGTGGCGATTCCGTTGGCGATCAAGAACAACGCGGTGCTGCCGTTCCTGGTGCTGTTTCCCGGCGCGGTGTGGGTCGGGGCGTCGGCGGACGGCATGTTCATGGGCGTCGCGGCCGTCGGGCTCTACCTGCTCACCAGATGGCCGCTGCTGGGCGGCGTCGTGCTGGGCTGGTGCCTTTTCCTGTCGTACGGCCTGGTCCTGCTCGCACCACTCGCGCTCGCCGCCGTCTGGCGTCAGGGCGAGCTCGGCCGCCGGATCGGGCTGGCCGTCGTGGGTGCGCTCGCGGTCGTGGGGGCGTTCGCGCTGGCGGGATTCTGGTGGTACGAGGGCTACGAGCTCGTGAAACTCCGTTACTACCAAGGCATCGGCGACACCAGGCCGTACTGGTACTGGGTGTGGGCGAACCTCGCGGCGCTCGCGCTGGTCATCGGCCCGGCCGGCATCAAGGGCCTGCGCAAGGACAAGTGGGTCATCGGTGCGGCCGCCGCGATCCTGGCGGCCGACCTGTCCGGGCTGAGCAAGGCGGAGACCGAACGGATCTGGCTGCCGTTCGCCGTCTGGCTCCTGGTGGGCACGGCGCAGCTGGACAACCAGAAGAGGTGGCTCACCGCGCAGGCCGTCACGGCCCTGGCGGTGAACCACCTCGTGCTCACGAACTGGTGACCGGCTCCCGCTGCGCCGCGAAGGCGAACTCCCGCACGCCGTCCTCGAAACCGACTTGAGCCTCGAAACCCAGCACGTCCAACGCCTTCGCGGGGGAGGCGACGACGTGCCGGACGTCGCCGGCCCGCGCTCCGCCGACGATCGCGGGCGTCGGGCCGTTGCATGCCTCCGCGAGGGCGAAGGCCAGGTCACCGATCGTGTGCGGCGAGCCGGAGCAGACGTTCACGGCCTCGAAGCCGGGACGCGGGGACGACAGGGCCAGCGCGTTGGCCCTCGCCACGTCGGTGACGTGCACGAAGTCGCGGCGCTGCCGGCCGTCCTCCATCACCCGAGGGGCGACGCCGTTCTGCAGAGCCGACCGGAAGATCGACGCGACACCGGCGTACGGGGTGTCGCGCGGCATCCGGGGACCGTAGACGTTGTGATAGCGCAACGCCCACACGCTGCCGCCGGTCTGCCGGGCCCACGCCAGCGCGAGGTGTTCCTGCGCCAGCTTCGTCGCGGCGTAGGTGCTGCGCGGCTCCAGCGGAGCGTCCTCGGGCACCAGCTCCGGCACGACGAAGTCGCCGCAGAAACACCGAGGCTCGTACACACCCCGAGCCAGGTCGTCGGCGGACCGCTCGGCCCGGACGATCCCGTGCGACAGGCAGCGGTACCGCCCCTCGCCGTAGACGACCATCGACGACGCCAGCACCAGCCGGGACACACCCGCCCGGTACATCTCGGCGAGCAGCACCGCCGTGCCGAGGTCGTTGTGCCGCGCGTAGGAAGGCGCGTCGAACGGATCCACGCCGTGGCCGACCATCGCGGCCTGGTGGCAGACCGCGTCCACAGTGGACAAAAGAGGTCGTAGCACCTCGGGTGAGGTGACGTCGCCGACCACCAGTTCGTGGTCCAGCAGAGGAACAGTGCCGTGCGCCTCGGGCAGCAACGCGTCGAGCAGCACGCAGTCGTGGCCCTGTGCGGCCAGCTCGTCCGCGACGTGCGACCCGATGAACCCGGCCCCGCCGGTGATCAGTACTCGCATGCACCGACCGTAGGACCGCGCGGGGCAACCGGCGCCCCCGAGCGGCTAGCCGTCAGAACTCCGTAAGACCAGTTCGACGACGAACCGCGCGCCGCGAGGCGCACGATCCTCCACCCACACCCGCCCACCCAGCCGCAGGACGTGCTCGCGGACCAGCGCGAGCCCCAGCCCGCTGCCGGTGTCGTCACCCCGGCTGCCCGCCATCACCCCGCGCGCGAACCGTTCGAAGATCTGCTCGCGCAACGGCTCCGGCACCCCCGGCCCGGCGTCCTCCACCTCCAGCCGCACCTGGGGGCCGACCGCCCGCACCGACACCAGCACCGCACCACCCGCGTGCCGTTCGGCGTTGTCCAGCAGGTTCGTCAGCACCCGGTCGAGCCGCCGCCGGTCACCCTGCACGACCGCGGGCTCCAGTTCCAGAGCGACCGGCGACCGAGTCGCGATCACGTTGCGCACCAACGCGTCCAGCGCGATCTCCTCGGGCGGTGGATCGTCGGTCTGGTCGGCCCGGGAGATCTCGAGCAGGTCGACGACCATCCGCGCGAACCTGTCGACCTCGGAGGTCAGCAGTTCCAGCGCGGTCCCGGCGGTGCCGGGCAGGTGCTCACGGCGCCGGCGCAGCACCGCGCCCGCGTTCACCATCGTCGTCAACGGCGACCGCAGCTCGTGCGACACGTCCGAGGCGAACCTGGCGTCCCGCAACGCCCGTTGCTCCAACGCGTGCGCGGTCGAGTTGAACTTCGCGGCCAGTGCGGCCAGGTCGGGGTCGTCCTGGTCCGGCAGCCGGGCCCGGAGATCACCGCCGGCGATGCGCACCGCCGCGGAGCTCAACTCCGCCAGCGGTCTCAGCGCCCGTTTCGACGCCCACGAGCCCAGCGCCGCGCCGAGCAGCGCGGACCCGATCGTGCCCGCGATCAGCACCGCGCCGAGGAACCCGAACGTCCGGTCGAGCTGCTGCAACGGGAACAGCTCGACGTAGACGGCGTTGCCCGCCACCGGACGCGCCACGGCGATGACCGGGAGCCCGCCGACGGTGACCCTGGTCCGGCCGGGAGGGTGCTCCACCAGCTCGTCGGGCAACTGGGACGGCTCGACCATGCGGCCGGCCGTGACCATGCCCTCCGGGCTGAGCACCAGGATCGACGAGTCAGGGCCGGTGGTGAGCCCGGTCAGCAGCTCGTCGAGTCCCGGCGAGGACAGCGACTTCTCGACCAGCCGCACGTTCACCTCGGCCTGCCGGGTCGCGCTCGCCTCCCGTTGCCGCAGCATGTAGCCGGACGCGAGGTTCCACGTCGCGAACGCCAGCACGCTCGTCACGACCAGCAGGCCGAAGCCGAACGAGAGGGTGACCCGGCAGCGCAGCGTGAGTCTCACGAGCGGATCCGATAGCCGGTGCCGCGCACGGTGAGCAGGAGCGCCGGATCGTCGGGGTTGGCCTCGATCTTGCGGCGGAGTCTCCTTATGTGCACGTCGAGCAGGCGAGTGTCACCAAAGTAGTCATATCCCCAAACCTTTTGCAGCAACTGTTCTCTGGTGACGATTCGTCCACCCGCACCAGCGAGTTCCAGCAACAGGCGAAATTCCGTCCTGGTGAGATGAACGCGTTCACCCGCACGGTGCACAAGTCCTTCCTGCGGACGGATTTCCAGATCGCCGATCCGAACGGCGTCGTGGCCGGGACCGCGCCTGCGCAACAACGCGCGGATCCGGGCCGCGAGAACGCTGGCCATCAACGGTTTCGTGACGTAGTCGTCCGCTCCCGCCTCCAGCCCGGCGATCATGTCACGGGCGTCGGTGCGCGCTGTCACCACGATAATCGGCAGGTCACCGCGTGATCGGAGGGTGCGCACGACCTCCAGGCCGTCGACGCCGGGCAGGGTGAGGTCCACCAGCACCACGTTGAACTGTTCTGTCTCCAAACGCCGTAATGCCTCTTCGCCCGAACCCGCCTCGTCAAGAGTGAATCCCTCATCGGACAAGGCAAGGCTCAACGCCTGCCGGATTCGCTCGTCGTCTTCGACCAGTAGGACCCGTACGCACACAACGACTCCACTGTGTGAGAGCCGCGGCGACGGCGTCTCACACAGTGGAGTGAAAGTCGATCAAAAGCAAGAACGTTTCGGATCAGAATGCGGTTAGCGTGACTTTTGCCGAACGCGGGTTCGGTTCGTGGACAAGTGACTCGAACGCGCCGACGTCATCGAACGCGAACCCGTACGCCTTCCCGTCCACCATGTTCTGGTGCACGATCTTCGAGAACTGGTTCGTGGTCGCACGGGTGTAGAACTCGCTCGCGTTGTACGTCGGCGCCGTGTGGATGAAGCCGAGCGTCGACCGGTTGAGCGCCGCGCACAGCGACCGGGAGATCGCGCCGACGTCGTTGTTCGGGGCCGCGAGCCGGCCGTCGCAGTTGAAGACGTCACGGGTGGACGGCTGCTGGAACGACGCGACCTGCTGGCCGGACGTGTTGGTGAAGTTGAGGACCCCACCGCTGGTGCGGCCGGTGAACCTGCGGTTCGGCTCGTTCTGGAACGGGACCACGGTCAGTGGGGTGTTCTGGTAGGTCGCCCATGTGCTGCTGACGTAGTTGGCGTAGTACGACCCGGAGAACACGCCCGCGTCGAGACCCTTGCTCGGGTTCAGGACACGGAGCCGGGTGCCGTCACCGCGCGTGTAGACCAGCCGCGACCAGTCGCCGCCGAGTTGCTGGTGCTGGTCGAAGACGCGGTTGCGGCCGTTGGAGACCAGCTGGCCGGTGCGCTTGGTGGCGCCGGCCTGCGAGGTCGCCTCGACCGCGTGGGGCACCGAGAACATGTCCACCTGGGAGCTGTTCAACCACAACCCGCCGCCGTTGTAGGTGAACTCGCTCCAGTCGAACAGGATGTCGCGGTTCGGGTCGCCCGCGGCCCACGGCGCCGGTTGCACCAGGCCGTTCGGCACCAGGGAGAACTTCAGCTTGTCCCGGAAGGACATGTAGAGCCGGCCGCCGGCGAGGTTGAGCGGGATCTGCAGGGTCCGGCTACCACCGTTGCCGGGGCCGGGGATCGACACGTCCGGCGCGGGCGTGGGCGGGATGCCGCCCCCGGACCACGCGGTGAACTGGCCGTTCGCGTTCACGTACCCGAGCCGGCCGCCCATCTCGCCGAACACGTACAGGTGGACCGCGTCGCCGCGGCCGGAGTTGTTCGTGACGGTGAGCGGGAGCAGGTTCGGTGGGGCGGCTTGCACAGGCGCAGACATCGTTGTCAGCCCAAGTAGGGCCGATGTCGCGAGCAGCAGGAGCTTGCGCATCGACTATCTCCTCACTGAGACAGGGTTGTCGTGAGAGCGCTCTCATACCAGCGTGATCGTGTTGATATGTCAAGAATGGTCTTCATGCGCGCGCTGACGGTGGATCTTGCACGAGCCGGGTCGTTGTCGTTGACCGAACTGTCCGATCCGGTGCCCGGACCGGACGAGCTGCTGGTGGAGGGCGTGGCGATCGGGATCTGCGGGACGGATCGCGAGATCGTGCGCGGCGAGTTCGGGGTGGGAAGGACTCTCGTGATCGGGCATGAATCGCTGGGCCGCGTGATCAGCGGACCGGGGTTCGAGCCCGGCTCGCTGGTCGCGGGGGTGGTGCGGAGACCGGATCCGGTGCCCTGCGCGGCGTGCGCGCGCGGCGAGTTCGACATGTGCCTGAACGGTCAGTACACCGAGCGCGGGATCACCGGCCTCGACGGCTACGGCTCGACGTTGTGGACGGTTCCCGCTGCTTATGCCGTCGCTGTCAGTTCCTCGACAGGGGTGCTGGTCGAACCGGCCTCGGTGGTGGTCAAGGCCTGGGAGCAGCTCGATCGGCTGGCGCGGTTCCCGTTCGAGAGCGTGCTGGTGACCGGGGCGGGGCCGATCGGGCTGCTGGCGGCGTTGATCGGGGTGCAGCGCGGGCTGGACGTGCACGTGTTCGACCTCGCCGCCGACGGGCCGAAGCCGGCGCTCGTGGAGTCGCTGGGCGCGACCTATCACCGGACGCTGCCGGAGCACCGGGTCGTGATCGAGGCGACCGGGGCGCCGTCGCTGGTCGCCCAGGTGCTCGGGCGGGACCTGGTGTGCCTGACCGGGGTGCCGTCCACTGAGGTCGTTCCCGTCGATCTCGGGCAGGTGAACCGGGATCTGGTTCTGCACAACGGAATCGTGTTCGGGACGGTCAACGCGAACGTGCGGCACTACCGGGAGGCGTCGGCGGTGCTCGACCGCGCGGACGATGCCTGGTTGTCGGCGATGATCACTCGGCGAGTTCCGCTCGAGTCCTACGCGGAGGCGTTCGAGTCGCGGCCCGGCGACGTGAAGGTAGTGCTGGAGCTGTGAGTGCGGCCGCCGCCACGATCCCGGCGGCGAGCAGCAGTGCCTGGTGGTAGCCGTGGTGGAGCAGGGGAGTGGCGAGGAGCGGGCCGATGATCTGACCCGCCGAGTAGCCCGTGGTCAGCACCGCGGCCGCGCGCGGGAAGCCGAGTTCGGCACCGGCCTTCAGCGAGGAGCCCGCGACGACGAGGAACGTGCCTCCGAACAGGATCACGGAGAGCAGCGCCGCCGTGGTGCCGCCGATCAGCGCGGGCAGGGCGATCCCCACGGCCTGCACGGCGAGGATCGCCGCGAGCGGGATCCGGCCGTTGACCAGGACGGAGAGGGCCGCGGCGACGCCGACGAGTATCCAGGCGGTGCTGCCGAGCGGTCCGCCGATCGCGGCGACCAGGAACGTGCCCGCGATGATGTAGCCGACGCCTTCGAGGGTGTAGCTGGTGAACAGCGCGCCGAAACCTTCCTTCCTGGTTCCGGCGGCCTGCGGCTTCTGCGCTTTGGGCTGTAGCGGCCAGGCGAGAACGGTGAGCAGAGCGGACAATGCCGCGGCCACCCACCAGGCGAACTCCCACTGGGCGTGCACCAGCACGATCAGGCCGGACAGCGCGATGCCGATCCCGACGCCGCCCAGGCCCCAGCCCGGGCCCGCGTTCACGGCGGCCACGAACACCACCGCGCTCGCGATTCCGGCCAGCAGCCGCAGCACGAACCACGCGGCCATGCTGTGCGTGAGCGGCATGCCGGCGAGGCTGGCGACGAGCAGCACTAGCGACACGCGGTTCGCGGTCCGTGACGGCGCCCGGACGATCGTGGCCAGCGCGCCGACGAAGTAGCCCAGGTAGTTGGCGGTGGCGAGGCTCGCCGCCGAGGCGGCGCTCAGACCGGCCTGGCTGGTCATCAGCGGCAGGATCGGGGTGTAGACGAACCTCCCGACGCCCATGGCCGCCGCGAGCGCCGCGCCGGCCTGACGGGCGCTCACGAACGTCCGGGGTCGTTCGGGTGGGACTGCACAGCGGTCACCGCGAACGTCATCCACGGGCTCAGCGGCAGGGTGCCGAGGACGTTGGCGTGGAGGTCGTCCTCGTCCTCGGCGCGCCACAGGCCGATGCTGCGCGTCTCGCCGATCGGCCGCCACAGCCGGACCAGGTTGCCGGACGTGGTGAGTTCCTTGGCCCGCACGGCTTCCGCCGCCCGCCGGTCGTCCACTTCGGACTGGCTGGTGCCGTCGGGGATCGCGGTGGTGATCTCGACGATGAACTCTCTCATGCCCTCATCGTCCGACCGGGGCGCGGCGGGCGCCACGACCGGCTTTCTCCTGTGTGAGAGCTTCAACCTCCTAAGATGCGGAACGTGGAACTGCGTCAACTCCGGTACTTCCTCGCGGTCGCCGAAGAGCTGCACTTCGGCCGGGCCGCGAGCCGTCTGCTGATCGCGGGGCCGTCGTTGTCGCAGCAGATCAAGGCGCTCGAACGCGACCTCGGCGTGCCGCTGTTCGCCCGTGACCGCCGCACCGTCGCCCTCACCTCCGCGGGCGCCGCGCTGGTGCCGGAAGTGCGGGCGCTGCTCGAACGGGCCGATGAACTGCAACGTCACGCACGGCAGCTGTCCGGATCACGGCCGGTGCGGATCGGGTACGTGAACTGGCTGCCGCCCGACCTGTCCGCGCGCACGGCCGGTGTCGCACAGCTCTACGTGGACGCGTGGGTCGTGCCGTCGCACCAGCAGGCCGCCAGGGTCGCCGACGGCAGCCTGGACCTGGCCGTGTGCTGGGTCCGCCAGGACGACCTGGCCCAGCTGGGGCTGACCGCGCGGCTGATCGGGGCGGACCGGCTCTACGCCGTGGCCGTCGGCACGGACACGAGCCCGGTGCGGGCCAAGGACATCGCGGTGCTGGTGGACGACGACGTCACGTCATGGCAGTCCTGGAACGACTACGCCGAGGAGTTCGCCGAGGACACGGGTGCCGTGGTGCGGCGCATCCACAACGGCGCCATCACCGGGCCGGCGTTCTTCGACCACGTCAGGGTGTGCACGACCCCGGTCCTCAACTCACCGAAGGGACAGACCACGCCGTTGCCGCCGGATCTGGTGCAGCGCCCGGTGATCGACCCCGAGGTGCTCTGGACGTGGTCGCTGGTCCGCCGCACCGACGAGGTTCGTGCGGACGTCATCGCCGCGGCGGAGGCCATCGCGGCCGGCGCGGGCGACCTCGGGCTGGCCCGCGACGGCGTGTGGCTGCCCGCCGACGACCCCTGGCGTGCACTGGGAGGCTGAGCCTTTCACGAGGGAGGAAACGGGTCGCAATTCCGCGAAATGAACTCGCGGGTGCGCGCCGTTGTGGCTGTCAGTTCCACTTCTTCTCCTTCGAAAGCGAGACCGGAAATGAGCAAGGTTGCGATCGTCACGGGTGCGTCGCAGGGAATCGGTGCGGCTCTCGTGCCGGCTTATCGGAAGCTCGGCTATTCGGTCGTAGCGGTGTCGCGGTCCATCGATGCCTCGGATGATCCCGAGGTGCTCGCGATTCGCGCCGACCTCTCGAAGCCCGGCGAGGGCGCGCGGGTCGTCCAGGAGACGCTGGCGAGGTTCGGCCGGGTCGACAGCCTGGTGAACAACGCGGGCATCTTCGTCGCGAAGCCGTTCACCGAGTACACCGACGAGGACTTCGCCACCGTCACCGGCACGAACCTGATCGGCTTCTTCGACATCACCCGCAGCGCTGTCGCGGCGATGGAGGCGAACGGCGGCCACGTCGTGAACGTGTCCACGAGCCTCGTCGACCACGCGCTGTCGGCCGTGCCGTCGGCCCTCGCGTCGCTGACCAAGGGCGGTCTGAACGCCGTCACCAAGTCGCTGGCGGTCGAGTACGCGGCGCGCGACATCCGCTTCAACACGATTGCGCTCGGCATCATCAAGACGCCGATGCACGCCCCCGAGACCCACGAGGCGCTGGCCGGACTGCACCCGGTCGGCCGCATCGGTGAGATCGAGGAGGTCGTGGAGGCGATCACCTTCCTGGAACAGGCCGGCTTCGTCACGGGCGAGATCCTGCACGTCGACGGCGGCCAGAGCGCGGGGCACTGACATGAGCATCGAGACCGTCATGGACCGGTGGAAGGACGCCGTGGACGCGCACGACCCCGAGCGCGTGGCGTCGAACTTCACCGAGGACGCCATTTTTCAGGGCCTCAAGCCGTACGGGGTCGGCCGTGCGGCAATCGCCGAGTACTACAGTCACCAGTCGATCGGTTTGAAAGCCGACTACAAGGTGCTGGAAACGCGCCGGCTGGCCGACGATCTGACGCTCGGCTATCTGGAAGTCGATTTCTCGTTCATCGACAAGCCGACGATCAACGTGAACCTGAGCGTGCTGATCAAGGGAGACCTGATAGCGCACTACCAGGTCTCCCGGCTCTGATCAGTGCCTGCGCGGCTCCCGGCCGAACGGCGAACTCGGCCGTTCGAGTTCGGGAGCCTTGGGGATGGGCATCGTCACGGGCTGATCCGCCGTGATCGTGATCGGCTCGCCGTGGTGCCGCGTCTTGAGCTCGGTGCCGTCCACGATCCGGTAGGTGGCCTCGGTCTCGCACACGTCGATCGAGATCCTCGTGCCCCGGAAGGCCATCCGGAACGAGAACCTGGTCAGAGCGGCCGGCAGCCGCGGCGCGAACGTCAGCTCGCCGCCGTGGTCGCGCATACCGCCGAACCCGGCCACCAACGCCATCCACGCGCCGGCGAGCGACGCCATGTGCAGGCCGTTGTTGACGTTGTTGTGCAGGTCGTGGAGGTCGGTGTACGCCGCCTCCACGAGGTAGTCGAACGCCAGGTCCAGGTGCCCGACCTCGGCCGCCAGCACCGCCTGCGTGCCCGCCGACAACGACGAGTCGCGCACGGTCCGCGCCTCGTAGTAGGCGAAGTTGCGGGCCTTCTCCTCGGGCGTGAACGCGTCGCCGCGCAGGTGCATCGCGAGCACCAGGTCCGCCTGCTTCACCACCTGGCGGCGGTACAGGTCGAAGTACGGGAAGTGCAGCAGCAGCGGGTACTTCTCCTCCGGCGTGTTCTCGAAGTCCCACTCCGCGTGCTTGGTGAAGTTGTCCGCCTGCGGATGCACCTGGAGCATCTCGTCGAACGGCACCGCCATCGCGTCCGCGGCCTTGCGCCAGGCCGCGATCTCCTCCTTCGACGCGTTCGCCTTGTCCGGGTGGCGTTCCGCGGCGTCGGCGGCGGCACGCAGGTTCTGCTGGGCGATCAGGTTGGTGTAGACGTTGTTGTCCACGATCGCGGAGTACTCGTCCGGGCCGGTGACGCCGTCGATGCGGAACCCGTCGTGGCGGTCGTGGTGGCCGAGTGACATCCACAACCGGGCGGTCTCCACAAGAATCTCGGTGGCTTCGTCGAGGTCGAAGCACTCGTCGTTCGTGGCGTTGAGGTACTGCTGGGTGGCGTAGGCGACGTCGCCGGAGACGTGGAACGCGGCAGTTCCGGCGGGCCAGTACGCCGAGCACTCGGCGCCGTTGATCGAACGCCACGGGAACGCGGCGCCCTTGAGCCCCAGCACCTTCGCGCGATCCCGGGCCTTGTCCAATGTGGAGTGCCGCCACCGCAGCGCGTCACGGGCCGCGTCCGGCAGCGTGTAGGTGAGCACCGGGAGGACGAACGTCTCGGTGTCCCAGAACGCGTGCCCGTCGTAGCCGGGACCGGTGAGGCCTTTTCCTGGAATGGCACGGGTTTCCCCGCGGGCCCCGGCCTGCAGGATGTGGAACAGCGCGAACCTGATCGCCTGCTGCAGCTCGTCGTCGCCGTCGATCTCGATGTCGGCGACCTGCCAGAAGTCGTCCAGGAAGGCCCGCTGCTCTCCGACGAGCCCGTCCCACCCGGTCTGGCAGGCACCGGCGAGCGCGGCCTCGACCTGGGCGCGCAGAGCAGGTGTCGAACGCTTGCCCGACCAGCCGTAGCCGAGGTACTTGGTGAGCTTCAGGCAGCTGCCCGCCTTGACGTCGACCGCCGCCGTGTACCGGGCCAGGTCGGCTTCCACGCGGATGTCTGTGCGGAGGTCGTTGTACCGCTCGTGTTCCGGCCCCACGACCTCGATCTCGTGGTCCATCGCGGCGGCCATCCGCAGCCCGGAGGCCTTGGTCTGATGGCACAGCACGGCCCGCGACTTCTCGGCCATCATGAACTCGTTGACCAGCGGGGCGTCCAGCGCCGCGGCCACACGGGGATCGTTGGTGCGGTGGATGGTCGGCTCGTTGGCCAGCAGGTCGGACTGGACGACGAGCTGCACGTCGTCCATCGGCTCGACCTCGTAGCGGATCGCCGCGACCGCGCGTTGGGTGAACGACACCAGCCGCTCGCTGCGCACGATCACCCGGCGGCCGGTCGGGGATTCCCAGACGGTGCGGCGGCGCAGCGTGCCGGTGCGGAAGTCGAGCGTGCGTTCGTGCTCGATCGCGTTGCCGTAGCGCATGTCCAGCGGCTCGTCCTCGACCAGCAACCGGATGATCTTGCCGTCGGTCACGTTGACGACGGTCTGACCGGCCTCGGGATAGCCGTAGCCCGCTTCCCCGTACGGCAGCTGGTGCTCTTCGTAGAAACCGTTGAGGTACGTGCCCGGCAGGCCGCGAGGCTCACCCTCGTCGAGCGTGCCGCGCATGCCGATGTGGCCGTTGGCCAGGGCGAACGTCGACTCGGTCCGGTGCAGCTGGTCCACGGCGAGGCCCTGCCAGCGCAGTTGCCACGGTTCGGTCGCGTAGCTCATGAGAGGAGTTCGTCCAGTTCGTTCACGACCACGTCCGCACCGTTGGTCTTGAGGGCCTCTGCCTGGTTGCCCCGGTCGACACCGACGACATGCCCGAAACCGCCGTCGTGTCCCGCTTTCACCCCCGAGAGCGCGTCTTCGAAGACGGCTGCGTTTTCTGGTGCCACACCGAGTCTTCTGGCGCCCTCGAGGAACGAGTCGGGTGCCGGTTTGCCGTTGAGGTGCTGGTCGGTGATCACGTTGCCGTCGACGAGTGCGTCCACGAACTCGGTGAGGTTGCCCGCTTTCAGCACCTTCGTGGCGTTCGCCGACGACGTGACGACGCCGATCGGGAAGCCGGCCTCGCGCGCGGCCCGCAGGTAGCGGACCGAGCCGGGGTAGGGCGTGATGCCCTCCTCGTCGATGATCTTGTTCACGACGTCGTTCTTCTCGTCGCCGATGCGGCGGATCTCTGGTTCTGGCGGGGTGAGACCGCGCGAGGCCAGGAAGCTCCTGACGCCGTCGTAGCGCGGTTTGCCGTCGACGTAGGTCAGGTAGTCCTGCTCGCTGAACGGCTGGCCCATGTTCTCGAACGTCTGCCGCCACGCCTTGCGGTGCAGGACCGCCGTGCTGGTGAGCACGCCGTCGAGGTCGAACAGCAACGCCGTGATCTTCTCCGGGATGCCGAGGCTCATGCTTCGATCATGCACCCGTCTCGCCGACATCGCTTCGTTCTTCTTTGAGGCGTTCGTCGAGCGGTCGCGGGTGGGCCTGCTCGTATTCGGTCATCCCGTACTTGTTGGACTCGGCCCAGCCTTCCTCCGGCTCGGTCTCCAACGGGTCGTGCTTGAGGTTGTCCTCGTCGAGGGCCTCGAAGCTGTCGGTGTCTTCGGACACGTACGCGCCACGTTCTTCACTCATGTCCGAGGCAATACCCAGTTCGGCGCTATCCGATGCTTTGGCCGACCAGCGAACCGATGGCGTAGGTGACGCCCATCGCGATCAGGCCACCCGCGACGTTGCGGATGATCGCCCGCTGCCTGTTCGCGCCGCTCAGTCGTGCGCTGATGAAACCGGTGAGGGCGAGGGTGACGATGGCGGCGACGACCGTGACGGGGACGCGGAGGCTCGTCGGGGTCAGTGCGATCGCGGCGAGGGGGAGCAGCGCGCCGATGGTGAACGAGATGAAGCTCGCGATGGCGGCGCCCCACGGGTTGGTCAGCTCGTCCGGGTCGATGTGCAGCTCGGCCTCGGCGTGGGCGCCCAGGGCGTCGTGCTTCGTGAGCTGCTTGGCGACCTCCTCGGCGGTTTCCGGGTCGAGGCCCTTGTTCTCGTAGATCTCCGCGAGTTCTTCGAGTTCCTCGTCCGGCATCTCCCGCAGCTCCTCGCGCTCCTTGGCGAGGAGGGCGCGTTCGGCGTCGCGCTGGCTGCTGACGGAGACGTACTCGCCGCTGGCCATGGACATCGCGCCCGCGAATAGCCCGGCCAGGCCCGCGACGAGGATCTGGGCCCGGTCGGTGGTGGCACCGGCGACGCCCACCACGAGGCTGGCGGTCGAGACGATGCCGTCGTTCGCGCCCAGAACACCTGCTCTGAGCCAGTTCATCCGGTCGCCGGTGACCTCGTCGTGAGGCTCGTGGTGGGCCATTTCGGCAGGCTAACTCGGAGACAGCGCTTTCCGGCGCCGACCACGCCGCTGACCCGGTCAGGCGTACTCCAAACGAGGTGTTTTGCCTGATCAGAGGCCGTGAGTTCAGTTTTTGTCAGACCCCCGTGGCACCATGTCGAACAGATGTTCGTGTTGCGTGCTAGAGGAGGTCAGTCCCGATGCAGATCGATCCCCGCCGCTGGCCGGGCCGCGTGGTGCCTGCCACCAACGCCGACGTGGACATCGCCGTCGAGTCGCTGTGCACCCGTGCCTCCTGGCCGGACGCCGACCGCCGCTGGGTGCGCCGCCTGCTGGAGCCGTGGTTCCTGGCGGGCTGGAGCGTCGACGCGCTGCTGGTGGCCGTCGACACCAAACCCGACGGCACCCGGCAGGGCAGGCCCCGCTCCCGCGCCCAGGTGGCGCACGAGTTCCTGCGCGCCCGCCTGCGCACCTGGACCACGGACGGCTCCACTCTCGCCCGCCCGCCGCTGGCCGGCATCTCGCTGGGCGAGTGGTTCCGGGTGAACCGCCGCAACGCCGCGCTGCACGCGCCGCGCTCACGTGAGGCCCTGACGTCGGACGGCGAGCGCGCACGGGCGGAGTCGCGCGCCCTGGCGCACCGCCGCGACCCGGTGGAGCGCAGCCGCGAGAAGGGCCGCCGTCGTCAGGAGGTGCTCGACAGCCTGCTGGTGCCGGGTCAGGAGGTGCCGTCGTTCGCGGACTCGTGGCGTCTGGTCGCCGAGCTGATTCCGGTGCCGCGGGTGTGCTCGGCGTGCGGGCACGTGCGCAACGAGGTGACGCGGCAGGCCCACCGCGTGGCTTAGTACATGGTCTGGAGGCTGTTGACCTGCGTCTTCGACGAATGGTGGTTGAAGTCGGCGCAGGCAGGGAACACGGAACGAGTTTCTTGTTTCCTGCCGAAGGGGCCGACATGCTCGAAGTCACGCCGATGGCTGCCGAGGTCATCAACGAGCTGACGTCTCAGTCAGAGGGTGCCGCCGACGACGTCGGTCTGCGTTTCGCCCTCGCCGCCGACCAGAACAGTCAGGCCGCGCTCGAACTGTCGCTCAGCGAGGCCGCCGACGGTGACGAGGTGGTTGCGGCTCCCGCGGGCGCCAAGGTCATCATGGAACCGGCGGCCGCCCAGTACCTCGAGGACAAGGTTCTCGACGTGCGTGAGGACTCCGAGGGCAACCCTGCCTTCGCCATCGCCCGCCAGGAGGGTCAGGCCACCACCTGATTCTCCCGCCGCGAGCGCGAAAAGGGCCGGACCCACAACGGTGTGGGTCCGGCCCTTTTCGGAAACGGGGTGGAACGCGGGTCGTCAGCCTTCGAGCCGTCAGCCCTCGATGCGACGGACGACGCTGATCGGGCCGATCGACTGGATGTCGGCGATCTTCACCGGCACTCCCTCGGTGGACGCGTGCACCGCGCGGATGCCGTCCACAGCCATGGCCACGTGGGACTGGCTGGAGTAGTAGACGATGATGTCGCCGGCCTTGATCTCGTTCACGCTGACCTGGCGACCGGCTGCCGCCTGGGCGTAGCTGGTGCGCCCGATGGACACGCCCGCCGAACGGTACGCGGCCTGGATCAGCGAGGAGCAGTCCCAGGTGTCCGGGCCGTTGGAGCCGTAGACGTACCTCTTGCCGCGCTGGTCGAGCGCGAACTGCAGCGCACGGCCCGCGGTGCCCGCGGGCACCGAGATGTTCGACATGTCGCCGGACGCGGCCAGCTGGTTGCGGACGCTCGCGCTCAGCGACCTGTACTGCGTCTGCGCCTCGGCGAGCTGCTTGTCGAGTTCGGTCTTCTTGACCTCGATCTCGGCGAGGAGCTTCTTCGAGGCCTCGGTGGCCTCGTTGGCCGTCTTCGTCGCGTTGTCCGCGGTGTTGACGGCGTCGGTGAGCTTCTGCAGAGCCTCTGCGTTGTCGGCCGCGAGGATGTTGATGGCCGACATGCGGTTGAGGAAGTCCTGCTGCGAGTCGCTCACCAGCAGTGCGGAGATCTGGCTGAAGCGCGCGCCGGAGTTGGTGGCCTCGGTGAGGAGGTCGACCTGACCGCGGAGGGACTCCTCGGCCTTCTGCGCGGCGGCCAGGTCACCCTTGGCCTTGTCCAGTTCCCCCTGCTTGGCCGCGAGGTCGCCCTGAGCCTTCAGGTGGTCCTGGTTGAGCTTGGACGCCTGCTCGGACAGCTCGTTGTACTTCTTGAGCGCGTCCGCGGCGTTGGGCTGTGCGGTGGCCGGCGTTGTGGGGATTACCGCCGCGACGACCGCTGCCGTCGCCACGAGTGCTCCACGCACGGTGCGGCGTGAGGGTTGCGACACCACGTCGCGGGTCCTCCTTTGTCCTGGCAGCCGCCCCGCGAGAACTACTGCGCGTAAGGCGGCAACCTTGGCGTGTGCCCCGAGTGGGTTAACTGCTGGGCCGAAGGTCTCGGACAGGTTACGGAATGACCTTGTGTTCGTCCACCACCGGGTCCCCAACAGTTCACCGAGCAGCACGCTCTCACAGACGTCTACGTCGGTTTATCGCGGGGTGGGAGAGAAGCGTCACCCGACGACCCGGCGAATCACCGAAATGGGTCCGATCGAGTCGATGTTGGCGATTTTCACCGGCACGCCCTCGGTGGACGCGTGCACCGCGCGAGTGCCGTCCACGGCCATGGCCACGTGCGACTGCCCGGAGTAGTAGATGATCAGGTCACCCGGCGCGACCTCGCCGCGGCCGACTCCGCGGCCCACCTTCGCCTGGTCGTAGGTGACGCGGGGGATGGACACCCCGGCGGCCCGGTAGGAGGCCTGCATCAGCGACGAGCAGTCCCACGAGTTGGGGCCGTTCGAGCCGAACACGTACGGCTTGCCCTGCTGGCTCAGCGCGAAGCTCAGCGCCGCTCCCGCCGCGCCGGCGGGCACCGACACGTTGACCGTCGGGCCGGGAGCCGCCAGCGTCTGCTTCTGCGGCGCGGACAGCGACTGGTACTTGGTCCGGGCGGCCGTCACCTGCTGGTCCATGGCGACCTTGCGGGTGGAGACGTCCGTGGCGAACTTCTCGGCGGCCGTCGCGGCGGTGGTGGCGTCGGTACGAGCCTTCTGCGCCGCGGTCAGGGTGGCGTTCATGCGGTCCACCGCCGCGTTCTGGTCGGTGGCGATGATGTTCATCGCCTGCATCCGCTCCAGGAAGTCCTGCTGCGACGTCGACGTCAGGAACGCCGACAGGTTGTTGAGCCGGGCGCCCTCGAACGACGCCTCGGTCAGCACGTCGACCTGTCCGCGGTACTGCTCGGACTCGGCCAGCGCCTTCTTCTCCGCCTCGGTGGCGGCGATCACGATCGCGTTCGCCCTGGACAGGTCGCCCTGCGCCTTGAGGTGGTCCTGGCTGAGCTTCTCCGCCTCCCGCGTCAGGTCGGTGTAGGTCTGCAGCGCGTCGTTGGCGGGCTGGGCGTGCGCCGAAGGCATCGACACCACCGTCGCGGCGACCACGGCGGCCAGAGCGGTTGTCCTTGCAGCACGTCGGCCGGGCACGCGGCCTCCTCAGGAGTCGGAAACAACTACTGAGGAGGCGTACGGCCGAACAGCCGACAGGGTTCAGTCCTGGCCGTGATTGAGCACGTTGCCGTTGACGCAGTGGTTGAAGGTGTCGCCGATCCACGGCGCGCCCGTCGGCACGACGGCGAGCTCCTGGAAGCACACCGAGGCGGCGGAGAAGGCCCAGTTGTTCGCCGCGTTCACGCCGGGACCGAAGTTCGAGTCGTTGTCGGCGAGAGCGGGAGAAGCGGCGGCGAGCGTGGCGCCGGCGGCGGCGAGGACGGTGGTTGCAATACGTGAAGAGTTGAACACGCCACGCAACATAGTCGGCCGCGCAGGCCGAACCGGTCGTTCTCACCTGATCAGGCGACGCGGTGTGTTGGGCCTCGAACTCAAACGGCTGATCGAGTCACTTCAGCGGCGTTGCCGGAGCGCGAATCGGGTGGATCACCAGACGGGAAACGTACGTTCGAGCCGTGATCGTGTGAAGCTGGTCGACCGGAGAATGTCCTTCTCTGCGTGAGCCCCAACGCCATCCCCTGGGCTGGTCGTTGCCGTGTATGCCGTGTCAGCATCGAACGACTGACACGAGGGGGCAGGGGTGTGGCGTCGTCGCTCGGGGACGTGGGGGACGCGCTGCGGCGCGTGTTGGACAAGATCGACCAGTCGATAGCCGCCCATCACACTGCGGCTGATCTGGCTGAGCAGGCGCGTGATCTGCTCGCCACGGCGGCGACCGGAAGCAGGGCAGTTCTCGACCCTGGCGACTGTCGCTGATGCGATCCGCGCCTACCTGCACAGTCATGAACTCGGTCACGAAACCGGTGGGGTGCCGAACGCGGCCCGCTCACCCGCTCCCACCACGGTGCCGCAGGCGCGTGGCGAGCCAGGAGATCCGCCTGTCATCCCTGCCGAACGACTCGATGTCCTTCGTCGTGAGCTACCGCCTCCGATGAAGAGCACCGATTCTGGCAGGAAGACCCACGGCCGGTGGATCGGCCCCGATGGGGTAGCTCAGCCGATCGTCAGCGGTGTGGACGATGACTCACGCGCGGCCGACCAACGCTTGCGGCAGCTTGGGATTCCCATGCGTCCGGCGAAAGCCTCTGACGTGGAGATGAAGGTGGCCGCCCGCATGGTCCGGGACGGCATGACCCATGCCACCGTCTTGATCAACAACACGCCGTGCCGGGGACGTCTGGGCTGTGACACCCTTGTACCGATCATGCTGCCCGACGGTGCCACGCTGACCGTCCACGGCGTGAACGAGGACGGCACGCTGTTCCGGAAGCGATACACAGGAGGTGCCCGCCCGTGGTGGCGCTAGAAGCGTGGTTCGACCGCGACGCGGAAGACCCGACCGTCGTGCGCACCGCGGAGGAGTTGGACGCCGTGCTGGACGCGGTCGCGGCGTTGCCGCGTCCGAGCACCCTGCAGCTGCTCATCGCCGACAACCTCGGCCGCGCGGTGCTCGATGTGGGCATGGACGGCGCGCACGCGCGTGGAGTTCTCTACTACTCGTCTGGAGCGGAATGCCCGGACGGGTGCGCCAGTCAGGGCGCCGACACCGCCGAGGTGCTGCCGATCTACTACTACATGGGATCGGACACCGAGTATCCGGCGACGGCGGAGATCTCCTCGGCCGACGTGCGTCGTGCCGCGCACGAGTACATGGCCACCGGGGGCGAACGCCCGACCGGGATCAAGTGGCAGCCCTGGTTCGACTAGCTCCGGCAGAACCCCGATCCAGCGCACGACAACGGCCGTGAGCGCCCGCTGTGGGTGTTCACGGCCGTTGAGCGAATGAAAGGGCCCCGCGTGCCGGCGCCGGTCAGGCGGCCCGATGTGCCTCGATCGAGGCACGGCACGCGGCGATCAGGCGGGCGGTGGCGGCGCTGCCCCCGCGCCCACAGCGGGGGCAGCGCATCGCGACGTCGCCGGTGAGCTCGTCGACCACGACGCCGAGTTCGGTGTCGCAGCCGCGGCACCAGCGATGCCGCGTGACCGGGTTGACGTGCACGGGAGAGGCCACGCACCGGTGGATCCAGCCTCCGTGCACGTGGCAGGTCAGGCGGTCGTCGGGCGCCAGCGCGCCTTCGTCCTCGGCGTGGTCTTCCTCGACCAGCGTTGCGATCAGCGTGGCGATCATGGCGTCCTCCGATTCCATTCCCTGCCTCTGCTACCTCGTCGAACCAGCGAGGCCCGAATCGACACGGGACGCCAGCTTTTTCAGGGCCGACGCACAACCGAGGCCCACGCACGTGAGAGCGAGCCAGGGCATCCACGGCACGCCCGCGCGCGCAGCGGCGTCGAACGCGATCCCGGTGAGCAGGTTGCCGAGCAGGATCCCGACGCCCACGACCGTGTTGTAGAGGCCGTAGTGCGTCGCCACGAGCCGGTCACCCGACAGCGAGACGATCCTGTCCATCTCGAACGGGAACACCACCATCGTCCCCAGCGCGAGCAGCGCCGCGCACAGCAGCAACCCCGGCCAGCCGCCGAGGATCGCGGGGAGGAACGCCGCCGCCATCGTCAGCACGCCCACCACCAGCGACCGGTCGGGCCCGAAGCGCGCCCGTGCCCACGCGGTGACCCGCAACTGCCCGGCGATCGCCAGCACGCCCGACACGGCGAACAGCGCGGCGGTCAGCACCGTCGACCCCGAGGCCAGCGGCAGTGCCAGGTAGACCTGGAACGACAACACGTAGGACCCGGTCATGGCCAACGCGAACAGCACGAACTGCCGGTTCGAGAACACCACCCGCCAGTCCGCGAGCACCGATCCGCCGGACGACCCACCGGCCCGCGCCGGCAGCGAACGCCACTGCAGCACGGTCAGCACCAGGAACACGAACGCCGCGACCAGGCAGGTGAGCCGGAAGTCCACTGCCGTCAACGCGAGCCCGATCAGCGGCCCCAGCAGGATCCCGGTCTGATAGAAGACGTTGAACAACGCGAACGCCTCAACCCGCCGCTCGCCGGCATCGGCCGCCACGTAGGCGCGCACCGCCGGGTTGAACAACGCCCCGGCGAACCCGGTGGCCGCCGACGCGATCACCAGCGCCGGCAGTCCGTCCACGAGTCCGAGCAACGCGAACCCGCCGGTCCGCAGCGCGCAGCCCGCCACGATCAACGGCTTGTACCCCAGACGATCCGCGAGCGTGCCGCCGATCAGGAACATGCCCTGCTGCGCGAAGTTCCGCACGCCCAGGACGAGTCCGACGGCCCACCCCGCCAGCGCCAGGGTCACCGACAGGTGGGAGGCGAGGTACGGCATCAACATGTAGAAGCCGATGTTGATGGTGAACTGGTTGAGCATCAGCAACCGCACGCTGCGGTCGAACGAGCGGAACTGCGTGATCACGCCTTCACCGCCAGCGGGTCCACAACGGACCGGCACATGGACCAGGACAGGACTTCACGCTCTCCCGGCGAAGAGATCTCCACCGGCTCCAGTGCCGGAACCGCGTCCAGCAACCCGTGGGCGCCGCAGTACTCGTCGCTGAACACGGTGTCGAAGTACCGCTGAGGCCCGTCCGGGAACACCGCCGCGATCCGCGTGCCCGCAGCGGAGGTCCGTGCCAGCCAGGAAGCGACGAGAGCGACCGCGCCGACGCTCCAGCCGCCGCTCGCGTAGTGCCGCGAAGCCAGCGTCCGGCACGCCCACACCGCTTCGGCGGGACTCACCCAGTGCACCTGGTCGAACGCCGGGTAGTCGACGTTGCGCGGGAAGATGCTCGACCCGAGCCCGCGCATCAGCCGGGTCCTGGCCGGCTGCCCGAAGATCGTCGACCCCACGGCGTCGACGCCGACCAGCCGCAGCGACGGGAAGTGCGTCCGCAGCACTGAGGCCACCCCGGCGGAGTGGCCGCCGGTGCCCACCGCGCACACCAGCACGTCGACCTGTCCGAGCTGGTCCGCGAGTTCGTGAGCGAGTGGTGCGTAGCCGGCCACGTTGTCCGGGTTGTTGTACTGGTCGGGGCAGTAGGCACCCGGCAACGAGCTCAGCAACGCCGCCACGCGTTCCCGCCGCGCCTCCTGCCAGCCTCCGGTCGGATGTGGACGGTCGACGAGGTCCACGGTCGCCCCGTAGGCGCGCAGCATCCGCCGGATGATCGGTTCCAGGCCGGGGTCGGTGACCAGGGTGACCGGGATGCCGTGCACGATCCCGGCGAGCGCCAGGCCGAGGCCGAGGGTGCCGCTGGTCGACTCCACGACGTGGCCGTCGGGCCGCAGGTCACCTCGTTCCAGCGCGCGGCCGATCATGTGCAGCGCGGCGCGGTCCTTCATGCCGCCGCCGGGGTTGGCGCTCTCGAGTTTCGCCCAGAAACCGGACGAGGAAGTACGGGACAGCTCGTCGATCCACAGCACGGGCGTGTTGCCGACGATGCCCGCGGGCGTGTTTCGACGCAGCACAGGTACAGACATGGGAATCCCTCGAAGAAAGGTGACAGGTCCGGTGCGAAAAGCGCGCCGGCCTACGTTCGGGAGATGCCGATGTCGATCAGCACTGTGCGTCCCGAGCGGGAATGCCCGGAGCGCGATGGACACGACCGCACCGTGGCCGCGGGACGTGCGATGGACACGACGTCCACGTCCGGCAGGGTGAGCGAGGCGGGGCTGGCCTGAACGGCGGTCTGGGTGTGCGCGGCGGCCGACAGGTGGTGGGTGTCGCCGTGATGGCAGAACTCCCCGGAGACGCCCGGCGTGAACGCGCCGTGGTGGGCGGGCTCCGGTGGGCAGGCGGGATGCAGCGCGAACACGGCGAGCAACGCGAGCGCGATGGCGACGGCCGTTCGACGCACCGTCGTCAGCTGGTTTCGCACGGTCACCAACCTACCGGTAATGCGGATCTTGTAAAGCCTCTTGATAGGTTAGGCAAGCCTAAACTCAGGAGGTGGACAAGTGCGCAGGACAGTCGCCGCGGTTCTGCTGCTCGGCCTGGTGGCCGGGTGTGGCGGGAACGCTCCCACGGAGCAGCAGGGTGGCCAGTGGTCGTTCAAGGACGACCGGGGCAAGGAGGTCACCGCGCCCCAGCGGCCGGAGCGCGTCGTCGCGCAGGTCTCCGCCGCCGGTGCGCTCAAGGACTACGGGATCAATGTGGTCGGCACGTTCGGGCCGCTCAAGCGCCCGGACGGCAGCACCGATCCCGAGGCGGGCAGCATCGACCCGAGCAAGGTCACGGACATCACCGGTCCCGGCTACGGTGAGATCGACTTCGAGAAGTTCGCCGCGCTGAACGCCGACCTGGTCGTCGCGGGCTACTACCCGGAGGTCGCCGGGCTCTGGCACCTCACCGCCGAGTTCGAGGAGAAGGTGCTCAAGGTCGCCCCGACCGTCGGCATCGGCCAGTCCAAGATCCAGCTGCCGGACGGTATCAAGCGCTTCCGCGACCTCGCCAAGTCGCTCGGCGCCGACACCGAGTCCGCTCAGGTGAAGGCCGACGAGGAGGCGTTCACCAAGGCCGCCGACCGGCTGAAGGTCATCGGCAAGAAGATGACGGACGCCAAGCAGAAGATCCAGGTCGTCGGCGCTGACCCGAAGCTGTTCTACGTCGCGGTGCCCGCCCGCAACCCCGACCTCGACTGGTACGCCAAGGAACTCGGCCTGCCGCTGCTCACGCCGGACCCGCCCGACACCGAGGGCGGCGGCTACTTCCAGTCGCTGTCGTGGGAGAACTCCGGCACCTACAAGGAGCACGTGATCATGTGGGACACCCGCGCGCACGTGCTCGGCCCGGAGAAGATGAAGGAGGGCCACCCGGTCTTCCAGGCGCTGCCCGCCGTGCAGGCCAACCGGTTCGTCGAGTGGAACGCCGTGGCGCCGCTGAGCTACTCCTCCTACGCCAAGATCATGAACAAATTGGCTGACCAGCTCGAACAGGTGTTGGCACGATAGCCGTGTGCTGACGCTTCTGAAGGACAACGGCCCGTTGCGCGTGCTCAGCACCGCACGGGTCGTTTCTGTTGTGGGGGACGCGCTCAGCCTCGTCACGCTGATGCTGCACGTGCAGTCCGTCGCGGGGAAGGCGATCGCGGTGGCCGCGCTGCTGCTGGTCGGCGACTTCGCGCCGTCGTTGCTCAGCCCGGTCACCGGGCTCATCAGCGACCGGTTCGACCGGCGCACGGTGATGATCGCCTGCGAGGCCGCCCAGTGCGCGCTGCTCGCGGTCATCGCGTTCACGCTGCCGCCGTTGCCGGTCCTGCTGGTGCTGGTCGGCGTCCGCGCGATGCTCGGGCAGATCTTCATCCCCGCGTCGCGGGCGGCCGTGCCGAGCCTGGTCGCGGAGAAGGACCTGCCACAGGCGAACACGGTGCTGGGCTTCGGATCCAACAGCGCGGACGTCCTCGGGCCGTTGCTCGCAGCCGGGCTCCTGCAGTTCATGAGCACCCGTGGCGTGCTGCTGGTGGACGCCGTGTCGTTCGGGGTGTCGGCGTTGTTGCTGTTGCGGCTGCCGAAGATGATCGTGCCGGGGGAACCGGGCGGTTCGGTGTTCACGGACGTGAAGGAAGGGCTCGGCGCGATCTGGCACGGACGGGCGTTGCGGATCATCTTCCTCGGCTTCTGCGGGGTCGTCGCGTGCACCGCGATCGACGACGTCGCGATCATCCAGCTCTCGAAGGACACGTTCCACGCGTCGGACAGCACGGCCGGAGTTCTCCTTGCAGCGGTGGGCATTGGTCTGCTGGCCGGGTTCGCGTTGCTGGCCAGGGGAGCCACCAGGATCGGCATGGTCGCGTTGCTCGTGACGGGTTTCGTGGTCAGCAGCGCCGGCAACCTGCTGACCGGCTTCGCCTGGGGCGTGGCGGCGGCGTTCGCGGTGCAGACGGTGCGCGGGCTCGGCATCGCGGCTATGGACGTCGCGCACAGCACGCTCATCCAGCGCCTCGCGCCGGCTGACAAGGTGGGCAGGGTCTTCGGCAACTTCTACGGCGGAATCGGTGTGGCGGCGGCGATCGGCTACATCGGCGGTGGTCTGCTGCTGGACGCCGTCGGCCCCGAGCTGACCTTCATCCTCACCGGCGGCGCGGGCGTTTTGGTGGCCGTTTGGGTGGTTGCCGCTTCACCAGGAAGAGGTGTTGAGTGGGAATCAGCCTCTTGAGGGGAGAAGGCGATGTGGGGGAAACGCATTGCTGTCTTGGCAATTTCACTGTTGTTAGCTGTTGGAACGACGTCCGTCGCGCAAGCCGCGACCGGGGTCGTGCCCGCGTCGACGTCTTGGGTGTCCGCTGATCGCGGCTGGGTGCTGGGCCTCGACACCCTGTGCCAGACCGCGAAATGCCCGCAGCTCGTCCGCACGCTCGACGGCGGGGCGTCGTGGACTCGGGTGAAGACCCCGGCGCTGTCCGTGCCGGAGACCGACCGGTTGCGGGTGGTCTTCGCGAACGACGCCGTCGGCATGGTGACCGACGGCGAACAGCTGTTCGTCACCAACGACGGCGGCACCCGCTGGACACCGTCCGGCATCAAGGGAACCGTTGGGGCGCTGGGGTTCGACAACTCAGGGTTCCTCGCGGTGATCTACGACGGGGCCTCGTCGCGGCTGTTCCACCGCGAGCTGTGGTTCGGCCCGTGGCAGCCGGTGCCGGGCATCGAGGTCAAGGGTCAGGCGTTCGGTGCCATCGCGGACGGCCAGGTGTCGCTGGCGACGTTCGGGGTGGAGAACCGGTACTGGACGCGGTCACCGGCGGGGTGGCTGGAGGAACCCGCGCCGTGCACCGAGTTCTCGGCGACGCGGCTCGGCACGGTCGGCACCGACCGCTATGCGTTGTGCAGCTTCGATCCCGGCTTCGGGAACATGACCAAGGAGCTGCGCAAGTCCGAGGGCGGGCCGTTCAAGACCGTGAGCGTGCCGCCGCGTGAGGGCATCACGACGGGCTTCGCGATCTCACCGGAGGCGGCACTCGTGGCCGCGACCGGGCGGGACTGGTCGTTCGTGCACCGCGGTTCCGGCGAGAAGTGGGACACGCTGCTCACCCTCGGCGGACCGTCGTTCGAGGACCTGGCCTTCTCCGACGCGCGGCACGCCACGCTGGTGCGCGGCGGTCCTGGGCAGGAGTTCGCCGAGGTCTACCGATCCGACGACGCCGGTGTGAACTGGAAACTGCTCAAGATCTAGTGGTGTGGCGCGGAACGTTGCTGGGGGAATTCGCGGTCAGACGGGTGCATCGTGGTGCCGCCCCCACGTCCTCGTACTGGTTGTACGGTGGGGTGGGGGGCGCGCCGCGCGGTGGCCAGGGGTAAGTGGTTTCACGA